>JAICKD010000627.1 GCA_025928125.1 Ktedonobacterales bacterium | reverse complement strand
GGCAAGGCGCAAATCTCGCCCAAGCACGCCAATTTCATCGTCAACACTGGTGGCGCGACGGCGGCGGATGTCGTCGCGCTGATTGCGCTGGCCCGGCGCACGGTGCGCGAGCAGTTCGACATCGAGCTAGAACTGGAAGTGGAGCTGCGCGGCGACTGGTAGCATTGACTCGTAACTGCTAGCGGGCGGAGATGGTTCGGAGGGAACTATGGCGAGTGCGGGGATAGCGGCGCCATCGGGTGAGATGTCGTTGCAGGCATTGCGCGGCCAGCTTGCCGAGGGTGGGATGACTGGCCAGGCAGTGGATGATGCGCTAGAGTTGGTTCGGAAGGTTAGCGATGAGCCAGCCTATGCCGCGCGCCTGCGTCAGGTACTCGCTCAGCCGACGGGACTGGCGCGGGCGATTCTGGCTGCGGCGCCCCGCGTAGCCTCGGCGTGGGTGGTTGTCGGACTGATGGCGCTGACGGCGCTGGCCGGGCCGCTGCTCGCCTATGCTATCTTTGAATCGTCATCGCAGACCGCGACCGCCATCGGCGACCCCTTCCAGGTGTATGCCACACGTCTTCCGGGCTGGGCGGGACTGGCGGCGGGCGTCGTCGGGGCGGCGCTGCTGATCGTCTTTCTGCTGCTGGTGGCGCGCTACCAGCGTCCCACGTTGCTCGGCCTGTTTGGCGGGCTGGCTGGCGGGATCGTCGAGGCGCTGGCGGCGGTGCTGCCATGGGTGGGCATCATCGGGGCGAAGACGACCTGCGTAGCAGGCTCCGGCTGTACCGTTCAGGCGGGCGTTCCCGAACAAATCGGCCTTGTCGCCGCGCTCTGTTTCGCCATTCCGTTCGTGCTGGCGGTGACCGGTTTCTCGGGTACGCTGGCGCTCTGGCTTCAGCGGCGGCGCCTGCTGGCCGCAATTCGTAGCGCATAGCGCAGCTGACTCCTCTCAGTGATCATACTGCCAGAGAGTTTCTGGTTCCCCCTCTCCCTTCAGGAGGAGGGGGTTAGGGGGAGGGGGCCGCAACGCCTGGAACGTTGCGCGCGTAATGGAGACAGTGGAATCGGTTGAGACTATCATAGTCTACAGAGGTTGGAGAGAAGCTACGCATGGCAGACGCAATCCCTGCCATGCCCCGCGCGAGGAGGAATGTGCGCCATGCAGATGCAACCGTCGCAGTCATCGCAGTCACAGCAACCATCGGCCACGCCTCAGCAAGAGGCCATGCGCGTACTCCGCGAGCGTTACGAGCGTGGAGAAATTGAGTTCGAGACATTTCAGCGCGGACTGGATGCCCTCTTGCTTGCGCGAGACGCGGACGAATGCCAGGCGATTATGAACAACCTGCCGCAGTTGCCTGTCAGCAAGCTCGATCAACTTGACGCCCTCTCGTCTCCATCGTCATTGTCGCGGTCGGCATCCGCTCCCGCGCCGTTCCGTCCGAGCGGACAACCGAAGCGGTTGGTAGCCCTCTTCAGCGAAGTGAAGCGCGTGAACCGCGCCTGGCGGCTCGATCCCGATACGACCGGGGGTGCGGTCTTCGGCGAGATGAAGCTCGACCTCAATCTTGCGGCATTACCGTCCCATGCCACGATGACCCTCTCCGCCGTCTTTGGCGAGCTTACAATCTATGTGCCGGAGACGGCGCGCGTGCGCGTGCGCGCCAGCGCATTTATGGGCGAGGTGAATATCTTCGGTGAAAGCTCGGGGGGCATCTTCGTTCGCGATGAGGTCATCTCGGAGGGGACGAATCCGAATCACCAGGAGGCGGCGACGATTGATCTGGACGTTCGGGCGATTTTTGGCCAGGTGAATATTATCCAGGGCGAGAATCCATCGCTGTTCAAGAAGCTCGGCGCCTTCGTGCGGCGCATAATCACCGAGCCGGAGCCAGGCAGACTCTCGAATCCATCGTGAAATCGTGAGCGAATCGAGAGATGAGCAGGGTGAATCTGGCGGCGCAGCATCGTTCTACTTTTTAGGAAACGTGCTCTCTGTGGGCGAGTCGCGTGGCGGGTTGGCTTCGCGGCATGAATGCCGCGGCTAACTCTATCCATGTGATATTCGCTTGTTCAGTCGCATGGATGCTGAGTACATGGGATTAGCCGTGGCCTTCAGGCCACGGCGCGCGCCGCCAGATAGCTGAAGGGCAATCTAGAGTGGGAAATAATGGCGTTATGAATCCAGGCACGTTGTTGAAGCTATTTCCAGACGGGCTGCGCGGCAAGCGCATTCATGTGGTTGGCGCGGGTGGCAGTGGCGTCTCGTCGGTGCTGCTGCTGGCGCGCGAGCAGGGCGCGGTAGTTACCGGTTGCGATATTGCCCAGACGACTATGACGCGCGTGCTGGAACAGCAAGGCATTCCCATCCAGCTTGGACACGACGTTGCCCACATTCATGATGTCGATCTGGTGGTGACCAATCCCGCCGTCACCCATCTCCATCCCGACCACATCGAGCTACGGGCCGCCGAGGCGGCGGGCATTCCGGTGACCCAGTGGCAGCCGCTGCTTGGCTATCTGATGCGCCAGACACCGGGTGTCGCGATTGCTGGTGTGCATGGCAAAGGCTCGACGGGGGCGCTGCTGGGCGCGCTGGCCACCGCCGCTGGCCTCGATCCAACCGTGGAACTGGGCGCGGTGGTGCCTGAGTGGAAGGGCAACGTGCGCATTGGCCACGGCAACCTCTTCATCAATGAGGCGGATGAGTGGAACTATAACTTCCTCAATTACCATCCGCGCATGACCGTTCTGACCGCCGTGGAGTATGACCACCCGGAATTTTTCCCGTCATACGATGT
>JAICKD010000138.1 GCA_025928125.1 Ktedonobacterales bacterium | reverse complement strand
GCGCCGTATGGCTCCTCAGTGGCCACACCATATGCTACAACAGGTGTCATGACGTAAAGGTTCCAGGGGGATGGTCCGGCGCTCGGCGCGCTGTATGCGGCGGTGATGACGTCGTCGCCCGCGCTGGCTGGCCATCCCTGCGCCGCGTAGCGCTCCGCGATGCGCTGTAGCGTGGCCCGGTCGGTTACTCGCGATGCCGTCCCTTCGATGACAAGGTCGAGCGTTGGCAGGTTGACCGAGATGGCGCAGTTCGCGTTCCCCGCCAGGTTGCGGCTCTTGCGCGTCCCCTCGCCGCTTGTGAAGTAAAACGTGCCGTCAACCCAGAGCGCGCCTACTGCCGCGACGTGAGGCCGCCCGTCGGCGGAGACGGTTGCCAACCAGAACGATTTCTTCTCGTCCGTTGTGGCAACGTTCTCCAGCTCTTCGAGCGCGCGCGACCACGGAATCGGCGGGTCGCCATAGATGTCGAGGTTCTTCTGGTCCATACTGTGCTCCTGCATCGTTAGCTCTCCTTCGTTGTCTCTTCGGCCACTTGATAAGTTGCGATCACGACGCCAGTGGTGGTCGTCACCGTGTTGGTCAGCCGGAGTGTGGCGAACACGCCGCCATCGGTGAAGAGTCGGCGGCCCGATCCCAGCGCTAGCGGAAAGATGAGCAGCACAAACTCGTCGATCAGATTGCGCCGCATCAGCGCCTGGATCAACTCGCCGCTGCCCAGAATCACGATATCCTTCCCCGGCTGTTGCTTGAGGCTGGCCACAGCCTCCGCGACATCGCCCTTGAGTAGCGTCGAATTCTGCCACGGCAGCGGCTCCGTGAGTGTCGTCGACGCTACGTACTTCTGCGCGTTGTTAAGCACCTCAGTATACGGGTTGTCGGTGCGGTTGGGCCAGACGGCAAAGAAATCCTCGTAGGTCCGCCGTCCGAGGAGCAGCGCGCCGCTGGTGGTCATTCCCTCGGCCATCGTCTGGCCCATGACCGCGTCAGTATAGGGCGCCGCCCAGCCGCCGTGCGTGAAGCCGCCGCGAGTATCCTCGTCGGGCCGCGCGGGCGCCTGCATGACGCCGTCCAATGTTACATTGTTTACGACAACAACTTTGCTCACGTAAAGCGCCTTTCTACTGAGCGCGCCTGTAACATTTCGCGCTCCACCGATGCCCATAGGGGTGATACCCACTTATTGACCATCATGCGCATCGCGTACGGCTTCTTCCATCTTGCGCTTTTCGCGTGCCGCCCACGAACTACAAATACACCTCGTCCACGTAGCACCAGCGCCAGTCCTCGTCCGGCTCGAACGACTGGATGATGGGATGGCCGGTCGCGTGGAAGTGTTTGGTGGCGTGCCTGTTCTTCGAGTTATCGCAACAGCCGATATGGCCGCAGATCAGACACTCGCGCAGGTGAACCCAGGTGTCGCCCATCTCCAGGCACTCCTTGCAGCCGTCACCGCTCGGCGTCACGTCGCGAATCTCATCCAGGTGTGCGCAATCTGTAGCCATACGACCCTCCTTGCGAGTACGTTGCCGAATCTCATACCTCATGCGGATATAGTAGTCCGCCAGGTCGCGCTGGCCTTCATCTGTTGCGAAGATGCGCCTCCACCCGCGACCAGAAGGCTGCGAGCGGCACGCGGGCATCCGCAAACGAGCCATTGAGAACGAGCAAGAAGCAGGAATGCCCAGCCTCCATCATTGCCTGCCACGTGCTCACTGCCTGCGCGTGGAGGAATCCATTGGTGTACTGCCCCAGCAAGCATGCTTCAGTCTCCCGCGCGACGAGTCGCAGGCTCACGAGGTTGGGCGGCCCATCCATCTCGCTCTGCTCGGTCGAGTGATAGGCGGCAGGCGCCTGCCGTATCTTCACCGGAACCCCAAGCAGCGTATTCCCGATGGCGCGCGCATGCTGACCCAGCATGCCAACCACGTCCGCCCCCGCCGCTCCGTTGACCGTCACATCCAAATAACCCAGCGGTAACCCCCGCGACTGCCCAACCAGCGCCCGCGCGAAGACGTACGCTGGTTGAGATATAGCGGCATCCTGCTCCGGCGCGACAATCCCGGCGGGAGCCAGCAGCGTGAGCATCCCGTCATGAGCGGCTGGCTGCCAGTTCGTAGCGACGGCTAGCGGGTCCGGCTGCTCGCGTAAGGCGCGCGCGCGCGCCTTGTAATTTTCGACGGCGGGCTGACCCGCGAACGGGACGCGGTGCAGGTAGCCATAGAGCGCCATGCTCAACTGCCAACCGAGGAAACCAGCGGCGAGGGCCGCTAGCCGGTCGCGCGGCTCCGTACTCACAAGGGCGGGCTGGAGGAGCACGAAAGGGGCGCCGTCTAGCGCGGACGCTTCAGTCACGACGCGCACCCGCAGCAGGCCATCCTCATGATAGCCCGAAGCCGAGGTATTCAGCGCCTGCTCATCGAAGACGACGATGCCCTTGTCGCCCTTGCCCAGGCTTTCCTCCATCAGCTGCTCCAGCCAAGCGACGAAGCTACCCCAGCCCTCCGGCATGCTCACAAGCACCCGGCAGGCGCCGTCGCTGCTGGCGGCGCTCAGCGCGGTGGCAAGCCGCACGAAGGGATGCTCCGCCGGGTGAGACGTGGCCAGATCAAGGTTGTAGGCATCCCAGGCGGCCCGCAGCACCGCCCGCAGTTGCCCCGGCTCAGCAGATATGCCAGTAAGATACAGCGCCGCCGGGAGGAGGAACACCCGTGTTCCGGGGGCGCTCATCCGCCCACCCGTACCGGTTCCGCCGTCGAGTTGCAGCGGGCGAGTTGGCGCTTGATGCTCGCGCGCGAAGGCATCGAGGTAGGAGCCGGGGAGCGTCATCACCAGCAGATGGTCCGCTGGTCGTAGGCCCGCCTGTTCGAGCAGGTCAGTATACCAGGTCAGATGGGTTATCGGCTCCTCCGAGGTCATCCCCATTGCCACGCCAACCATCATCACATCATCCAGGAGCGCGCGAAGGAACGCGGTGTCTATTGCTCCAGGTGCAGACGGAAGCGTAAGCCTCTTCGCCGTGGCAATCGCGCGGATGATCGCATTGAGCGCCGCCGGATCGGTGCTATCCAGCGGGTGAATCGTGACCGAGTCACTGTATTTGCCAATTCCGCCACCGAAGCCAAGATCGCAAAGTACCCGCACCGTCAGAACCGAGCCGCCCATGCCCGCCCAGATGATGTGGCGGATACCACGCGCCCGAATGGCGCGCGCCTCGGCCTCGACACCCTCCAGCGCATCCGGGTCGGCCAGCAGACGCGCGACCGCCTCGACCCAATCGAGCTTGAGCGCGCCGTTCTCGCTCCCCAGCGCCGCCATCAGGCCATCACGCCGCCGCAACTGGCCGACGGCATCCTCCTCTACCAGCCGCCGCAGAGCGCGTTGCATCGCATCTTCGCTCGCCATGGGGCGACACCGCCTTTCCGTGTGTCACGTTCCGCGCAGGCGATACAGCCGCTCGCCCGCGTGCGGCACGTAGAGGATGCCGTCGGCCTCGCGCTCCATCCATGCCGCCGGATCAATCGTGCGATAATCGGCGTAGCCCAGGTTGATGCGGCGGCAGCGCTCCTCTGGGATGCCCGTCGCCAGCGTGACCGCGATGCGCGGCGTCTCGATACCAGTGGCGGCATCGTACACGCCCAACCCTTTGACGTGCGTGCTATGCGCCAGAATCATCCCCGGCACGTCCTTGAAGCGCTCCCACTGCTTGAGAAAGTAGTCCCTGACGTGATAGCTGACCTCATCGATCAGCCTGCCATGCGTGTAGGAGACCTCGGTGATATGCGGCGCGTAGATAATCACCTCGCCGCCATCGGCGATTACTGGCTCGGTCTTATACATCGCCTTGGCCGCCGTCCACAGATCGTCGTAGATCGCCGCCGGAGCCGAGAGCACCCGCTGAAACGGGCGGTCCACGTAGGTGATATCGAGCTGCGCCGAGAGGTCCGCCGCGGCGCTCCATGCCTTGGTGGGCGAGCCGATAAAGAGGCCGTGAAGCTCCATACCCCGCATCACCAGCGCCAGGCAGACGACCGGGCGCGGCACAAACTCCGCCGCTCGCGTAATGATGCGCCGCACCGGGGTATCCTTGACGCCGATGGTGTGCATGCTGGTCACCAGCGCGCCGAGCCAGTGGGTGAAGTTGATGATGTCTGGCCCCGCGATACCAGGGAAGAGATACTTCGCGCCACCGGAAAATCCGGCGACCTCGTGCGGAAAGACTGGCCCGCAGATCAGCACGAGGTCATACGCGCTGACCAGGCGATTGAGCGTGACCGGCACATCCTCGGCGAGCAGGCCATCGGTCAGCGTTGCCGCCTCATCGCGAGAGATGACGCCGATGGTCTCCAGCGCATGCGGATTGTCCCACTCGTGGTTGAAGATGCGCACGTTGGGGTAACCCTCGGCGCGCTCTTCGGCCGTCGCTCCCACCAGGCGGTCGATGGCGTCCGGCGCCATTGGCGGATGGGTTCCCAGCGCGATCAGGTAATCCAGCTGCGCGACCCGCCGCCCGAATTGCTCATAGAGCAGGCGAAAAAAGAGCGGGATCGGCGCGGTGCGCGTCCCATCGGGAATGATGACCAGCACGCGCCTGCCGGTAGGGTCAAGCTCGGCGCCGACGAACAACTCGGCATCCGCCGTGGCAAGCACGCCCCGCACATCGTCCAACGTCAACGCGATTGTGGCTGAGCCTTTCCCAAGCGCCATGGCGGCCGCTCCTGTTCTCTGAGAGCCTGTTTTGCGGAACCGACAAACGACACCTTGAGCCACACTCCGCGGCATGAATGATAAAGACGATGATGGAAAACGGGTTGGACAGACCCCTTTTAGGCCTTTCGCGTATACCTCACAGAGAGGTCCGGTTCCCAGGTTGACCCATCGTGTGACAACTCTCCATGACAGGTAATGGTCGCGCCATCATCGCCGAAGGTACCGGTCATGCGTTGTGAGAAGCCTGGCGAATCTCGCCACATCTTCCACACACCGCCTTCGAGACTCATCTGATAAATCCTGGCAACACCCCGCTCATCGGCATAGAGCATGGAACACGTTTCCACCGCGTCATCATGGCCGATGACGCTGAGAGCGCTGGGAATGTCACCGGGTTGCCACTCAAAACGCCAGAGCAGCAGACATCCTTCGACCAGCCATTCGAAAGAAGAATGGCCCTGCACCGCGGAAGGTATAGCAGGATGGGTTCCGACCATATCCCATTCACCAACCAAGACCTCAAACTGTTGCATTGAACTGGTTGGTTGCGGTGGTCGTTTGGCATGCTCATCCATGTGAAGGTCCCTTCTGTCTACTCAGCTGCTTTGCGCTCATCAGCCAACGCTTGCCCAGTATTCTGTCGCCTGCCGCATGCACTGCCAAACACGCCCTAACTTCTCCGCGCTAGACGCCGCTGAATGAGGAGAACCCACCATCGACCGGGACAACAACGCCCGTGACGAACGCCGAGGCTGGACTGACCAGCCAGAGCAGCGTCCCAACCAGATCGTCAGGCAGCCCCAAATGACCCTCGGGCGTGTGGCCGATGATCGCCTGCCCGCGTAGCGTCGGCGCGCCCTCCTCATCCATGAGCAGGTAGCGGTTCTGTTCGGTCAGGAAGAAGCCGGGAGCTATGGCGTTGACGCGAATGCGCTGGCTATATTCCTGCGCCATATGCACAGCAAGCCACTGGGTAAAGTTGGCGACAGCCGCCTTGGCGGCGCTGTAGGCTGGGATGCGGGTCAGCGGGCGCAGCGCGTTCATCGAGGCGATGTTGACGATGCAGCCCTCGCGGCGCTCCGCCATGGCGCGCCCGAAGACCTGGCAGCACTGGAAGGTTGCGGTGAAGTTCAGCGCAAAGACGGCATTGACCGCGCTGGCGTCCAGATCGAAGAAGCTGTGCTCAGTCGATGTGGTCGCCGCGGGCGCGTTGCCACCCGCCGCATTGACCAGAATATCTACCGGCCCAAACGCGCGCGTGACCTGCTCGCACGCGCGCTCGATGGCGGCGCGGTCCAGCACGTCGCACGCGATGCCGAGAGCCGAGCCGCCGTCCGTCTGAATCGCTTCGGCCACTGCGCTACATGTTTCGGCGTGACGCCCCAGAATGGCGACCTGTACGCCCGCTCGCGCGAGGCCCAGCGCCATGGCGCGCCCCAGCTGGCCGCTGCCACCCGTGATGACGGCGACGCGCCCGCGCATATCGAAGAGCGCCTGCCCACTGCGTTCCGCCTCCGGCATATTTCCACCTTCCGACACGGCTGCTCCGCTAGATGTTGGCGGCTTCCTCCAATTATTCTACATCTGACAGTCGTGCCGGTGGCGTTTCGTGGAGACAGACTACCGCACGCCCAGGAGTAGCTCGATCACCAGCTGGTCGAGCGCCTCATAGGGCTGGCCGCGCGCCCCCAGCGCCTGGCGGTCGAAGTCGCGCGCACCGAGCGCCTGGGCCGCCTCCCGCGAGTACGGCTCCGTAGCGGCGTCCTGTGCGCGAATCTGGCTCAGCAGTCCCTGAATCTCGCCGTCCTCCGCGAAACGCCTGGCCTTCTCTTTGAGGATGAGGTACGTCCGCATGCAGCCCCGCGCGAACGCTTTGACATCGTCGGCGTCGGCGGTGCGATAGGCGTGCGCGTCGAAGTGGCGCGAGCCATCATAGCCAACCGATTCGAGGAACTGTACCAGGAAGAAGGCAACTTTCGGATTCTGCGCGCCAAAGCGGAAGTCCTGATCGTAGCGGCCAATCACCTGATCGTTGAGGTCGATGTGGAAGAGTTTGCCCGCGTCCCATGCCTGCGCCACCGCATGCAGGAAGTTCAGCCCGGCCATCGTCTCGTGCGCGACCTCCGGGTTGACGCCCACCATCTCTGGATGATCAAGCGTCTGGATGAAGGCCAGGGCGCTGCCCACCGTCGCCAGATAGATGTCTCCGCGTGGCTCGTTGGGCTTCGGCTCCAGCGCGAATCTGAGGTTATACCCCTGATCGCGGACATAGCCGGAGAGAAAGTTGAGAGCGTCGCGCATCCGCTTCAGGCCATCGAGCGGCGACTTGGCGACGTCGGTCTCCACCCCCTCGCGCCCGCCCCAGAAGACGTAGGTCTTCGCCCCAAGTTCCACGCCCAGATCGATGGCGCGCATCGTCTTCTGCAAGGCATAGGCGCGCACCTGCGCATCATTGGACGTGAACGCGCCATCCCGAAAAGCGGGATCGGTGAACAGGTTGGTCGTCGCCATCGGAACGACCACGCCTGTCTCGCTCAGCGCCTGCTTGAAGTCGCGCACGATACGGTCGCGCTCGGCGGAGGTGGCGTCAATCGGGACGAGATCGTTGTCGTGGAAGTTGACGCCCCATGCTCCAACCTCGGCCAGCAGATGCACCAACTCGACGGGCGAACGGGGCGCGCGCACAGGCTCGCCAAAGGGATCGCGGCCAATGTTGCCGACGGTCCAGAGGCCGAAGGTGAACTTATCGGCCGGAGTAGGGGTGAAATCGGTTTGCGTATCTGGCATAGGTAACAAGCCTCCAATTCATTGTAGCATGCCCTGTTCGAAT
>JAICKD010000641.1 GCA_025928125.1 Ktedonobacterales bacterium | reverse complement strand
TTATGGAGCGAGGGCGGGGTCCACGAAAGATAAGTCGATGGTCGGCAGCGCATGCCAAAGCAGTTGCCCGGTGGCGGCGTCGAGCGCGAAAAGGCCGAGCCATGTGCCGAGGAAGACGATGCCCCAGCGCGCCGCCAGCCAATTGGCGTTCATGGCGCTATCTACCTGCCACGGTTGCCGCCAGTGTCCATGCGTAAACTCATGCCACAGCGGCCATCCAACACTGCTTGCGATACTTTGCCTGATATCACGCAGCCACTTGCCAGGCGTTCGTCGGCGTTGCGGGATCCCGACGCGCAGGAGTGGCCTGCGCAGCCGAAACCAGGGCCGCCAGACGATATCGCGTATGGTCGCTACGGACTTTTCGGTCGAGTCCCAGAGCATAGCTGGCATGCGGCGCGGACCCCAGAGGCGCAGCAGTTCGCCCAGCGAGTCCGGGGAATGCCATTGCCACAAGCGCTCGCCCGTGGCAGTATCGAGCGCGCCAATCTCGACATTGCCCTTCTCTGGGATAATTCGGCTGAAGCTGAGTACTGCGTCGTCGAGCGCCAGATGATCGTGCGGCACATCGTGCGTGCGCCAGAGTTCCTCGCCTGTTCGCGCATCCACCGCCGCGATCCAGGTGGCATCCTCGTATGTATTTCCGTCTACGTAGGCAATGCCATCATCGGTGAGCTGGCGAATCACTCCATCCGTTGAGAAGCTGGAAATCTCGGAGCCATTGTGGGCGTCTATAATTGTCACGCGGGGGCGATCATCGTCATACCGCTGTTCGCCGATCAACGCGCCACTTGGCGAGAAGACCCAATAGTCGTTGAAGGGACGCTCCCATAGCTGCCTACCACTGTGGATATCAAACGCGGTGATCTGTTCACGGCTTGCGGTAAGCTGCGTGTAGACCCGGCCACCACACACCCTGATGAGCTGTGCATCATCCTCATGGCTACCAAGCTGTCCCAGCGTTCCCAGCGTCCAGAGTGGCCTGCCATCGGCGGCGTCGAACGCCTGGATATCGGGAGCGCCGTCCTTGAAGTGGCGAGGGTTTGCCGCAACGACGACTCCACTGTCTACCTCAACCTGCATTTGCCCAGTGACGAGCGGATGGACCTGTGTCCACAGCAGCGCGCCATCGCTCGCGCGCCGCGCTTCCAGTTGAGTAGGGGTATCGAGCTGCGCCGCCACTCTGTGCCATTCGGCGCTATCAGATTCAGCGCGCTGGAGCCGTTGTTGCAACGCAAAAGAGCCACCTGGCGCAAGATACGCGGCGTGGTCGTCCAGCGCGAACGCTTCGTAGATGCGCCCTGTGCGCTGCTGCCAGCACACATGCCCCGTATTGGCCTCTACCACGGACACCTCGCCTGCATAGCCCACGTGCGAGCCAACCATCAGCCGGGTCGTCGTCGCGTGCTGGTTTTCCGAGTTCGCCTGCCGCTCTTGATGCTGTCCTGAGTCGATCATGCCGGACATTCCTTTCGACACGGGGGCAGCGCCTGGCCCTTTTTCTCCGCACCTATAAGACGCCAGCCGCTATGCAAGGTTGCATCCGTGAAGCGCCAGTGCGTGAGCGCCTGCCACTGGCGTACGAAAATCACCAGCAGTGCGGCGGTGCGTTGCGCCTGTGGTCTGCTAGCCCGCGCAGGGCAGCCGCGCGAGCCGATAGGCTCGGAGCGCACGAGCAGTGCGCGCAGCGGCAGCGGCCCGAAGGGCGGGCTTTGCGGCCTTCGCCAGAAGGCCCGTAGGCGCGGCTTCAGCCGCCAGCCACCTCTCATTCCTCTCCAATGTTGCGCTGCCATATTGCTGTAGCACTCCCTTGACATGACTGCCAGCAGATGATACCTTTTCCCGTGTTAGCAGTCGCCATGTGGGACTGCTAACGGTCGCTTTGAGTGAGTGCTCAGGCGGGCGAGCGATGATACAGGAGAGACTGAACGATGGCACGAGAGGGCAGGCTCAGCGCGCGCAAGGAGGTCGTTCTCCGCGCCCTGGTCGAGCAATACGTGCGTACCGGCGAGCCGGTACCCTCCAAGTTCATCTCCGACCAACTCGCCGCCGTCTTTGGGCCAGGATACGCCTCCGCAACGATCCGCAACGAGCTGGCGGCGCTCGAAGAGGACGGCCTGATCTCGCAGCCGCATATCTCCGCCGGGCGCATCCCGACCGACCTGGGCTATCGCTACTTCGTCGAGCGGCTGATGGGCGAGTCGCAGCTGACACTCGACGAGCAGCGGCTCATCCGCCACCAGTTCTATCAGGTGCAGCACCGGCTGGACGAGTGGGTGCGGCTCACCGCCTCGATTCTGGCGCAGGTGCTCCAGGCCGCCGCCGTCATCACGCCGCCGCGCGACGCCGAGGCCCGCTTGAAGCACTTCGAGCTGCTCGCCCTCTATGAGAGCGTCGCCCTGATTGTGCTGGTGCTCGAGGATGGTACCGTGCGCCAGGAGCGCATCATCCTCGATAATCCCGCCAGCCAGGAAGACCTGAGCCGACTCGCCAGCCGTCTCAACGACCGTTTTCGCGGCGCCGACGCGCGCACGATGGATACCCTCGCCTTCACCGAGGGCGGCGACCTGCCCCCGGACGAGGCGCTGGTGATGGCCTCGCTGGCGCGAATGCTTGCCCAGCTAGACATCCTGACGCCCGACGCCTTCTATCACGAGGGCATCGGCCAACTGCTTCAGCGCGAGGAATTCAGCCATGCCGACGCCGACCAGGTGCGCAAAGTGGTCGAGGCGCTGGAACAGAACCGCTTGATGCCC
>JAICKD010000626.1 GCA_025928125.1 Ktedonobacterales bacterium | reverse complement strand
GGCATCTGGCGGCGTGTCTGGCCCATATCCTGACGCCGCCCGAGCATCGCCTGCCGACTTTTGAAATAGCCTCTAAATTGGTGGTGGCCAGGCGCGTCAAAGTCCTCATACAGGAATGCTTTCCCTTGTCGGTCTGACGACACAACATGTACGAGGATTCCATGCGATTCAGTCATTTCTTCCAGGCAACGCCGCGAGTGCGCGCTCGTCTGGCCGTTCTTGCAGTCGTATCTTGCGCTGTGATAGCCCTTGCTGGCTGCGGAACATCCACCGCGCAACAGCCCATCTCGACTCCCACTCTGACGCCGACCGTCGCCGCGACCCCCACAGCGCGCGCAACGCCAACAGTGGTCTTTCAGGCGGACTGGTCGCACGGCGCGGGCGCCTGGAAGCTGCCACCGCACTGGTCCATTCAACATGGCGCGCTGGTGACCGATGGCATGACACAGGAGAATCTGCTGGCGCCGTATACCGTAACGGCGAAGAACTATCGGATTGTGATGACGGCGCGCATGGTGGACGTGACCTTCAAGACGACCAGCTGCAACAACTATTTTGGCATTGTTGCCCAGGATAGCGCTGGCTCCCGGCTGTTTGCCGCCGAAGCCGCCTGCTTCGGCCCGCTGCCGTATCATGGGGACTCTCATTTGACCGCGGCAGATGGCACAGGCAACGTGTGGGAACTCATCATCGGCAGTAACGCCCGTACCTACCGGGTGGATGTCTACGGCAACCAGGCCGTCTATTATCCCGGCGGCGCTGGCTCTATTGGCGGCATCACCAATGCTGAGCCGAACTCGCCCGCACAGATCTTTATCGAGGCGTCGCAGGTGAAGCTCGTCATCACCAGCTTCGTCATCATGACGATCTGATTGTGAGACGTTCGTCACCGTGTCTCACCATGTCTCGAAGAGACCGGAGCTGGCCGTGAGGCGCATCTCGCTATGCTCTTCAAGATGGCGCAGGACGAGCGGCGCCACGTCTCGGTAGATGCGCTCCTGTAGCTCAATGGCCGACTGAGGCGTCATCGACACCAAGTAGGCAATCAGCGGCTCGGCCTCGGTCACGACCAGCGTGTTGTCATAGCGATGGAGCGTCACATGCTCGAACTGCGCCGCGAGTAACTCCGCGCCGTTATCGAGGTTGAAACTGAGATGCGCCGGTCGGCGGCGAGGCAGAAACTGCTCGAATTCACGCATGTAGTCGCCCGCAAGTGTTGACGCATAGAAGCGCCCGCCAGTCTTCAAGACACGGCGAATCTCCGCCAGCGCGGCGGGGATATCGGGCGCGTGGTAGAGCATGTGGTTGGCGATCACCATACCGAAGCTGTCGTTAGGGTAGGGAATCGCCTGCACATCGGCCACGGCGAACGTGAACGGATGGGACACAAATGCCAAATTTTGCTGGGCCTCTGTCAGCATCCCCTCGGAAAAGTCGGTGAGCGTGATCTGCCAGTCGGCGGGAATGCGCTCGCGATTCGAGAGCCATAGCCACCCCGGCCCGCAGCCCAGTTCGAGTACGTCGCTATTCGCAGGCGCCTGGAATCGGTCGAAGAGCCAGGTGAACCAGCGCGTGGGGTTCGTGCTGAAGCGCGCATGGAGCGTCGCGCGGGCGGTCAGGCGTGATGCGTTGTGATACTGTTGAGTCCGCAGGGTGTCGGAGTCCTGTGCCATCGTGTCTCGTTTCCTTCTGACGTCAGATTGCTCGATGTGTCAGGCCAGTTGTAGTATGGCTCCATACGGCCAGCGTGTCCATGCGGAAATCTCCAACAAACGTGAGACATGCTATACTGGCTGGGAAGCTCTTTCTGGGTCGTATGTTCTATATCATGGGAGGCGCATATGAGTGGAACCGACGAGCCGCGCCAGCAGGCATCGCTCTTTGGCGAGGTATCACCCGCGCCACAGGCCAGGCAGGTGCGCAAGCCCACGACTCCGCAGAGCGCGCTGGACGCGCCCGAGGCGACCAACCTCCCGCCTAATGCGCGCCCGCTTGCCGCGCGGATGCGCCCGCAGACGCTGGATGAGATTCTGGGGCAGGCCCATCTGCTGGCCGAGGGACGCGCCCTGCGCCGCAGCATCGAACGCGACCAGACGCCCTCGATGATTTTCTGGGGGCCGCCAGGCAGCGGCAAGACGACGCTCGCTAGCGTGATCGCGCACACCACCCAGGCGCGCTTCGTGGCGCTCAGCGCGGTGACGGCGGGCGTTGCCGATCTGCGGCGGGTGGTGGATGACGCGGCGAAGCTCCTGCGCGCGACGGGCCGCCGAACCATCCTCTTCATCGACGAGATTCACCGCTTCTCCAAGTCGCAGCAGGATGCGATTCTGCCGCATGTCGAGCGCGGAACCGTCACGATGATAGGCGCGACGACTGAGAACCCATCCTTCGAGGTGAACGCGGCGCTGCTCTCGCGCTCCCGCGTCTTCACCCTGCATGCGCTCAGCGACGAGGATATTCGCACACTGCTCAATCGCGCGCTGCATGATGCCGAGCGAGGGCTTGGCGCGCAACACATCGCGCTGGACGACGACGCGCTCAATGCGCTGGCGGGTTATGCCAATGGCGACGCGCGCACCGCGCTCAACGCGCTAGAACTGGCGGCGGGGGTTGCTCCCGAGGCGGACGATGGCACGCGCCACATCACACTCGCAACCGTCGAGGATGCGCTGCAACACCGCGCGCTGCTCTATGACAAAGCGGGCGAAGAGCATTATAATCTCATCTCGGCGCTGCATAAATCGCTGCGTGGCTCTGATCCCGACGCCGCGCTCTACTGGCTTGGGCGCAT
>JAICKD010000515.1 GCA_025928125.1 Ktedonobacterales bacterium | reverse complement strand
GATGGTCCAGCATACCGCGATGTTGGACGATCTGGGTGAGAGGGCGCGGACAGAGACAATGGGGCAGGCGATTCGAGGAGCGCGGCAGACGCCGATTGCGGTGGTCGAGCAGGGGCGTCTGGTGCTGCGTGTTGGCGGCGTGATTCAATCGGTCGGCGTGGATGAGACCTATCAGGCGGATATCTGGGATGCCCTGCTGCCGCACCATCAACCCACGAACGCGCTGATTTTGGGGCTTGGCGGCGGCACCATCGCCCATCTGATGACGCTGCGCTTCGGCCCGCTGCCGATCACTGGCGTGGAGTACGATCCGGCGGTGGTCTGGCTGGCGCGCCAGCAGTTCGGGCTGGATGCCCACGAGCACGTGCGGATCGTCGTCGCAGATGCCTTCGACTACGTGCGCCGCTGCCGCGAGACCTACGACGCCATCTGTGTGGACCTCTATCTTGCGGGCAAGATGGCGCATGGCGTGCTGGGCGGACGTTTTCTGCGCGATGTGGGCCGCCTGCTCTCGCCAGAGGGGGAGGCCACGATCAATCTCTGGCGCTCACCCTACGTCGATGACCATCTGCGCCGCATTGGCCGCGAATTGCTGGTGCGCGAGGTCGTCGAGGTCGAAGAAAATTTGGTCGTCCGCTGCGGGCGCTTTCCCAGCGCGGGCTGAAGGATATCTGGTCTCTCGCCCCAACCGCAACGCACATGCTACGTATTGTTAACGTGTGGACCAATTTGTCGTAGCAGTACCTATTTCTTATCCTCAACGGTCGTGAAAGGTGATACGCTCACCCTATCCACCTGCTCCGCGTGGCACTACATCAGCCGTGCGGCTATGCGGATGGGCGTGGTTATGTGTGGCGTAGGTGTGGCGAAGGATATGCGGCACACACAGCCGAAGGTGTTTCATTCTCTACTATGTTGTTGGTCTGTGCGCGGCACAATTAGTAACGGTACATGTACGTGTACGCAGGCATTATTTTCCCGAGGCAAGTGGGGCTATCGGGACGTTTTTCACACATGGTCAAGGAGCTAAGCCCGCATGCAGGAAATGCGTAACCCAGGCATGCAAGACGTTGTACTCGTCGAAAAATCATTGGCGGACTATGAACCGGTCGTCGGCGAAGATATTATCGCCGAACTGCACCGGATGGCCAGGCCGTTTCAGGGCGCGCGCGTCCTGCACATTTCGTCTACGGCCTATGGTGGCGGCGTCGCGGAGATGCTTCACACACTGATCCCGCTGATGCGTAGCGCCGGACTGGATGCTCATTGGAAGATTATCTCTGGCACGGATGAGTTTTTCACCGTTACCAAGAACATGCACAATGCGCTCCAAGGGATGGAGTTGGAGCTGACGCCCGCGATGAAGGCGGCATATCTCCATTCCAATGTCGAGAACGCGGTCTATTTCGAGAACGACTACGACTTTATTATTGTTCATGATCCACAGCCCGCGCCGCTGCGCATGCTCCGCGCGGGTGACGGCGGCAAATGGATCTGGCGCTGCCATATCGATCTCACCGCTGCCAACACGACCTACTGGAATTTTCTGCGGCCCTACGTCCAGGCCTACGACGCGGCCATCTTCACAATGCCGGAGTATGTGAAGAAGGACCTGCAGATCGGCAAGGTGGCGATTGTGCCTCCGGCCATCGATCCACTCAGCCCAAAGAACGCGCCGATGAGCGATGAGGACGCCGCCCGCATCGTCAGCCTCTACGGCATGGACCCCGAACGGCCCATGCTGGTGCAGGTCTCGCGGTTCGATCCCTGGAAAGATCCGCTCGGCGTGATCGACGTCTATCGCGCGGTGCGTCAGAAGTTCCCCGATGTGCAGCTGGTGATGGTCGGCTCGATGGCGCACGATGATCCCGAGGGGATGGAATACTACCAGCGCACGAAGGATTACGCCGACGGCGACCCCGATATTCACCTGCTCTCGAACATCGATGGCGTGGGCAATGTCGAGGTGAACGCCATTCAGCGTATGGCGACGGTCGTGCTGCAGAAGTCGTTGCGCGAGGGTTTTGGCCTGACCATCTCCGAAGGGTTGTGGAAAGGCAAGCCAGTGGTCGGCGGTGATGTCGGCGGCATCCCACTGCAAATCCAGGATGGCGAGACGGGCTATCTGGTGAACAGCATCGAGGAATGCAGCAAGCGCGTGCTGGAACTGATGCGCAATCCGGCGCGGGCGCGCAAGATGGGCGAGCTTGGCCGCGAGGTGGTGCGCCAGAACTTCCTCTCGACGGCCAACCTGCGCAACTACCTGCGGCTCTTCACCGATCTGACGCAGGCGAACCGCGCGCGCCATCATCGCTCGGCGGTGTAGGTCCACTTTCGCGGCACAATGAACGTTACGCATGACCCCCGACCAGCGTGCTGGGGGGCGGTTCGCGGCCTGAAGGCCGTGGCTAATCTCCCCCAGCCCTTCCCCGCGCCAGGGAGGGGAGCCAGAATGCCAGAAACGCGCCCTCTGGGTCTGGTCCCCCTCTCCCTGCAAGGGGGAGGGGTTAGGGGAGGGGGCGGTTGTCCCAGTGACAACGTCCCAGGCGAAACCAGTATAAAAAGTTAAAGTTCATAATGCCGCGGCTAATCCGCTCGCGCAATACCTGCTGGATGGCAGTACGTATCGTGCGAGCGGATGCGCAGCAGACGCTGGCCTATTGGTTAGCAAGGCCAGCAATCTCCCCCTGATCTGGTTTCCCCAGCCCGCGCAGGCGGGCTTTGCGGTTGCGCTCGCGCAACCCTTAGGCGCGGCTTGAGCCGCCAGCATCCCGCGCGAGGTCGGTTCCGGCGCGCTGGCCCAGCACCATGCCCGGCAAGACTCCCAGCGCGCCCAGCCCCTCGATGGCCAGCCCCGGCGCGCTCTTGGTCAGCGGGCGCAGGTGGGGCAGCAGGTCAGCCGTGCTATCGAGATCAACCCCCCAGGCCCAGCGTGGCTCAGCCTCCGCGAATTCCGGCAGCCAGCGCCGCGTCGCCTCGATCATGCGCGCGTGATAGGCGGCGTCGCGTTCCCTGGTGGCGTCTGGCGCGCCGTAGCGACCGCCGCTCACCGTCATGCGTCCGTCGCCGGGGCGATAATCGTAGTAGACGTAGGGCGCGGCATCCCAGAACACCGGAAAGTCTTCGGGCAGATCGGCGGCGAAGGCCAGCGCGTAGAGTCGCGCGTTCGGGCGAACCGTCGGGCCAACTGCCCAGATGAGCGCGCGCGCCGTCACGAGCGACCCGTTCGCCAGCGTCAAGCGCCAGCCTTTGCCGCGCTCCACCTCCATACCAGAGACAGCCGCCTGCCCAGCCAGCATCACGCCGCGCTGTCGGGCGACCTGGGCGAGATGCGCCAGCAGCGTCAGCGGATGAATCCGCCCCTCATCG
>JAICKD010000075.1 GCA_025928125.1 Ktedonobacterales bacterium | reverse complement strand
TGGTCTTCGACGCGCTGGTGACGGGAATGCTGCACCTCGATGGTTTCGTGGACTGCTGCGACGCGCTGCTGGGCGCGCGTACGGTCGAGCGGCGGCTGGAGATCCTGCGCGACAGCCGCGTCGGGGCATATGGCGCGCTTGGTGGCGTGCTGCTGCTGATCGCGAAGTTCGCCGCCCTCACCGCGCTTGTGAGTGGACCCGTCCGTGTGCTGGCGCTGCTGATTGCGCCGATCCTTGGCCGCTGGGGCATGGTCTACGCCGTCACGCGCTATCCCTACGCGCGAGCGGCAGGCGCGGGCGCTCCCTTTCGCAGCCACAGCGGCCTCCATCTGATCCTAGCGAGCATTCTGATGCTTGTGCTGTTGGCGGCCAGCGCATTCGTCATCGGTAGCCCAATTCAGGCGATCACAGCCGCGTTCGTGCTGACTGGACTACTGCTTGTCGCGGCGCTGCTCGTGTTGCTGGGCTGGCTGGCGTGGGCCAGTCGTCGGCTCGGCGGTGGGCTGACCGGCGATACCTACGGCGCCGCGTGCGTGCTGGTGGAGCTGGCAGTTCTGGCGCTGGCGCCACCTCTTGCGCTGCTGGCAGCGCGTCTGGTTGGTGGGTAAGGGTCGATACCATCCAGGTCTAGATCATAGAGCCTTTGCCGATGCCATTCCCGCCTCAGCTTTTGTGCGCCAAATGGTGACAATCGAGACAATTAGCAAGACGAAGCCAGCTGGGATAGTCACCGCATAGATTACCGGCCCAGTTGGGACGAGGAGGTGAGCGGCCTGCGCAATTCCATAGATTGCTGAGGCGACGAGCGGAATTGCGAAGACGGGCAGTATATCTCTCAGGCGAACGGGATGTGATAATGCAATTGGCCCCAGTGTTTTCATGATGTCCTCGCGTGTCTCGTTGCGCCGATTCCTGAGTAACGTCAGAATGACCACGAGCACGAGTGGAGGCAGGATTATCAGCGCGAGTGGCTGAAGTGGAACCGTAACCAGGCTAAAGTAGACCACGACGAGCAGGAGCGCGCCAATGATTTCGATGCGAGTGGGCGCGAAACGGCGCATGGAGAGGCGGCTTGCCAGCAAGTAAGCGCAGGCAAGTAACGTTGTCGTGGCGAACACATACATAGCAAAGTCTGAGAATGGGGTAGCAGGCGGGGCGTCTACCCACCACCAGATTGCCCATAGCCCATAGACCGCGCCGATGCCAGCGGCGACGATGAGTGTTCTCCACCAACTGCCCACACGAAACAACCATTGCATGGCGTACCAGCCCACGAGAATGGTGATGAGCGCGTGCCAGGATAGCCCGGTCAGCGAGATACTGAAGGGCAACAGGCTATAGAGGGTCTGGACAAATACGCCTTCAACCAGCCATCCGAAGAGCGCGCCGACGAGGAAGATCGCGGTAAATGAGCGCGCGCGCATTGTAACGACGAGCGTCAGGAAAACGTAGGCTGCGAAGGAGTAGGTCAACAGGAGCCAGAACGCATCGGGCAGGCGAACGTTATCGAGCGGGCGCGCCCAGAACATGTATTCGGAATAATAGACGAAGATGTATCCGGTAACTACGGCAAGACAAAGTCGTCTGAGCAATGCGCGCATGAGCGTCCTGCCTTCCCACCATCTCCCGATTCCGAATACGCCTACACTTACTCGTTGCTCTTACTCTCCTCCCGCTCGCTGACGCCTGCCTCGGCGAACGTCGCCATCTGGCGGTGGGCGGCCAGCGCGCCGTCGATGATGCCCATGGCCAGCGCCGCGCCAGTCCCCTCGCCGAGCCGCAGATCGAGATCAAGCAGAGGTTGCAGTCCTAGCGCATCAAGTAGCACCCGATGGCCGCGCTCGACCGAGATATGGCCCGCGATGAGATAGTCGCGCGCCTGCGGAGAGAGCTTCTCCGCGACCAGCGCCGCCGACCCCGCGATGAAGCCGTCCAGCACGATGGGCATGTGATGCGCCGCGCCGCCCAGGATGACGCCGACCAGCCCGCCAATCTCCAGCCCGCCAACCTTTGCCAGCACGTCCAGCCCATCGTCACGATTCGGCGTGTTGGTGGCGAGCGCGCGTTCGATCACCGCGATCTTGTGGGCCAGCTGCGCGTCGTCTATGCCGGTGCCGCGCCCGGTCACCTCGGCGGGCGATGAGCCTGTCAGCACAGCGGTAATCGCGCTGGCTGCCGTCGTGTTGCCGATGCCCATCTCGCCGGTCGCTACCATCCGCACGCCATCTCGCGCCAGCGAGTCGGCAATCGCGATGCCGACGGCGATGGCCTCTTCCGCCTGGTCGCGTGTCATTGCTGGACCCTGCGCCATGTTCGCGGTGCCGATTGCCACCTTACGCGAAAGCAGGCCGGGATGCTCCAGCGGGCTGGCCACGCCGATATCGACGACGACAACCCGCGCGCCCACGACGCCCGCCAGCGCGTTAATGGCCGCGCCGCCACGTAGGAAGTTCAACACCATCTGCGGTGTGACCTCGGCTGGGTACGCGCTGATCCCTTCGGCGGTGACGCCATGGTCGCCTGCCATCACTACTATCGCCTTGTTTGCTACTACTGGCTGCTCCTGGCTAGTGATGCCCGCGATTTGGATCGCTAGCAATTCGAGGCGCCCCAGGCTGCCAGCGGGCTTGGTGAGCTGCTCCTGGCGCGCACGCGCAGCCGCAATAGCAGCGGTATCAAGCGGACTGATTGCCGCAATGATCGCGGCTATGTCCGGGCGAAGAGGCTCATGCATGTGCTACAACCTTTCATAGACCAAATTATGTGTAGTTGTGTGATAGAACATAACGCTGTCGCTCGCCTACTGGCATACAGCATGCTAGATAGTAGCGCGAGTTCATGCGGATACACACTGCTCGAAAGGAGCATGAACAAATGCCATCAAAGCAGGTGACGCTTCATGTGGAGCGCCGTACCATTCTCGGGAAGAAGGTCCGCCATCTCCGCCAACAAGGTATACTTCCTGC
Source organism: Ktedonobacterales bacterium (assembly GCA_025928125.1). GTDB lineage: Bacteria > Chloroflexota > Ktedonobacteria > Ktedonobacterales > JADMIN01 > DAHUXT01. The sequence goes on along the minus strand of JAICKD010000075.1, from coordinate 6,475 downwards.
CAATGTCTACGGCCGTGACCAGGAGTCCATTGCCGTCCAGATTAACACACATGAGATGGATCGGGCGCTCAAGACGCATGGCGCTGCCACTCTCTATCGGCTGGTGATTGCTCCAGATGGCAAAGAGGAAGTCGTAATGGTGCGGCATATCACCCGCCAGCCCGCCACCAACTTCGTGCAGCATGTTGACTTCTTCCACGTCCAGATGACCGAACTGATGCGCGCAAAGGTACCAGTGCGTCTTGTCGGGGAAGCGCCAGCAGTGAAACTCCATGATGGCGTTTTGATCCAATCGCTGGATTATGCGGAGGTCGAGGCGTTGCCCGCCGAACTGCCCGATGCGCTGGAACTGGATATCAGCGATATCAGCGAACTCAACACGTCGCGTCACGCCAGCGCCCTCAAGATGCCACGCAAGGTCACGCTGGTGACGCCGGAAGACGAGATTGTCGTCAGCATCCAGGCGCCGCGCGTCGCAGTCGAGGAGGTTCCGGCTGCCGAAGAGGCGCCCGCTGCTGCCGCTCCTGCTGCCGAGGGCGGGGTGACTGAGCAGCCTGCCGAGTCCGCGGAGGAATAGTTGTGGAACGGTGGAGGCGGCTGGCGGCTGAAGCCGCGCCTAGGGGCCTGCGCTCAGCTCCGGCCGCAAAGCCCGCCTGCGCGGGCTCGTCAGACCCACCTCACCGATGACCTGAACAACACGTTAAACACCATAAATGCCGGAGTATCGGAACGAAGCGGACTTCAAAGCCCGCCAAGGCCATGTATGGCCCGCACCGTTTACTCCGGCCATTTATGGCCGAGAGCTGCTTTCTACAGCAATGCTTCTAAATCATCCAGGTAGCGTCCGAAGGAATCGAGCGCCTCCTGGATGGGCGCGGGCGACGAGAGATCAACTCCGGCGTCGCGCAGCAGATTGATACTGTAGTCCGACGAGCCTGAGCGCAGGAAGCGCAGATAGCGATCAACGGCGGGCTGGCCCTCCGTCAGAATCTGGTGCGCCAGCGCCGACGACGCCGAGATGCCCGTCGCGTACTGATAGACATAGAAGCTCGAATAGAAATGGGGGATGCGCGCCCACTCGTTCGCGATCAGCTCATCCACGTTTACCACGGGTCCGTAATAGGTGTCGTTGAGCCGCTTGAAGATGCCGCCAAGTGCCTCAGGCGTCAGCGCCTCGCCTGCCTCTGCTTGCGCGTGCCTGTCGCGCTCGAATTCGGCGAAGAGCGTCTGGCGATAGAGCGTCGTGCGGAACGTCTCGAGCGCGTGATTGATGATGTACATCCGCAGCGCCTTGTCCGTCGTTGCCTGGAGCAGCGAGTGCGTAAGTAGCGCCTCGTTTAGCGTCGAGGCGACCTCCGCCACGAAGAGTGTATAGCTGCTGTAGGGATAGGGCTGCGTCTGCCAGGTGAAATACGAGTGCATCGAATGGCCCATCTCGTGCGCCAGGGTGAACATGCTGTCCATCGTATTCTGGTAGTTCAGCAGCATGAAGGGGTTCGTGCCGAAGCTCCCCCAGCTATACGCGCCTGAGCGCTTGCCCTCGTTCTCGTAGACATCGACCCAGCGCGACGAAAGCCCCCGCTGCGCGACCTCCACGTATGCCTCGCCTAGCGGCGCCAGCGCCTCTGCCACCTGCTGTTGCGCCTCGGCATAGCTCACCTTGTATTCGACCTCCGGCACCATCGGCACATACAAGTCATACATGTGCAGGTCGTCCAACCCAAGCAACTTTTTGCGCAGACGCAGATAGCGGTGAAGTACCGGGAGGTTGTTGTTGACCGTAGTGATCAGATTGTCATAGACGCTCACTGGGATATTCGATGGATCGAGCGCGGCATGGAGCGAGCTATCGTACTTGCGCGCGCGGGCGAAGAAGATGTTGCGCTTCACCTGCGCCCCCAGCAGGGCAGCCATCGTGTTGCGGTAGGACTGATACGCGCCGAACATCGCCTCGAAGGCGTTGCGACGCACGTCTCTATCTCGCCCTTCGAGGAAGTGCGACACGAAGTTGCCTTGCGTTAGCTGCACTTCGTTGCCCTCGGCGTCGCGCACCGATGGCAGTTTCAGGTCAGCCGTGCTGAACATCTCGTAGACGCGCTCGGGCGCGTTGCCGACCTCTGCCGCCTGCGCCAGCAGCGCCTCCATCTCAGCCGAGAGAATATGCGGCCGTTCGCGGGTAATCTCGTCCAACATGTGACGATACACCCGCACCCCCGGTTCCTCCCGCAAGAAGGCGTCGAGGCGCTCCTGCGGGATCGCTAGAATCTCAGGTGTCTGGTAGGCAGTCGCGGTGTTGACGTCGTTCGCCAGGGTGGTCACGCGGTCGGCCATCGCCTGGTAGGTGTTATCGGTGCTGTCCTGGTGCAGCCGCATGTATGCGTAGACGAAGAGGCGTCCCAGAATCTCGCCCGCCTCGTCGCGCCGCTTGAGTGCTTCAAGCAGGCTCTGCGCGGAGTCGCCCATGTGGCCCTGATATTCCCCCAACCCAGGCTGCATTGCGCTTACCCGCTGAAAATCGGCCTCCCATGCGTCATTGGTGGGATAGATCGTTTCCAGCGCCCAGGTATCCTCGGCCTTGACTTCGCTGCGTTTGGGTCGCGTCTGCATGGTTTGCATGATATCTCCTCGGTGCGATTGCTCTGAGTGGGTATGTCTCCGGCGCATACTCTGCCGCATAGTGTACACCATAATGTCGGCCACAATGCTATGCGCCCAGCAGAGATGCGAACACGATGAACCACTGCGAACAAGCTTGTGATATGCCCGATGCTTGTGGAATTCGTTGGCGCGTTGTCAACAGGACATGACAAGCCAGCCGCAACCCTTGCGCCAGGCGTCCGGTTTCCGTACGATGTGCAGTGCGCGGCAGGCTGGCCGCGAACGCATACTATCCATGTACCCATCAAGGGAAGCTCAGTGACAGACATCTCGGCGGGCGGCCATCTCAAGCTGCCCCGCGCGTTCTATGCGCGCCCCACATTGGACGTGGCCCGTGACCTTATCGGCAAGACGCTCTACCGTCAGACACAGGATGGCGTGACCGCTGGCGTTATTGTCGAGACGGAGGCGTACGTCGCCGCGATCGATCCGGCTGCGCACGGCTACCGGGGCAAGACGCCACGCAATGCGGTAATGTTTGGGCCTCCAGGCCGCGCCTATGTCTACTTCACCTATGGCATGCACTACTGTCTCAACGTCGTGACCGAGGACGATGGTATCGCCGCGGCGGTGTTACTGCGCGCGTTGGAGCCGACGGTGGGGCTGCCGCTGATGCGCGCCCGCCGGGGTGAGCGGATCGCCGACCGCGATCTGGCGCGCGGGCCAGGTCGGCTGTGTGCCGCGATGGCGCTCACCGTCGCTGATAACGGCCTAGATCTGCAAGGCGATGCGCTCTGGCTTACGGAAACGCCGGGCTTCCTGGCGGACGCTTCCGTCGTGGTAACCCCGCGTATCGGCATCACGCAGGCCGCCGACTGGCCGTGGCGCTTCGTGCTGGCGGGCAGCCGCTGGGTCTCTGGGCGCACAGTTTCTCCAGTTGCGGCTGACGCGGACGGGCCGAAAATCCGCGAGTAGGCCGAAATATGGGGATGCCAAATGAGCAACGATGTGATATGCTATGTAATTGACGGGGTTGGGATGCGTCCTCGCATAGCGGGAACGCGCCTACCGGCGAGAGAACCGATAAAGCGGATTTCTAACGCGAAGAAAGGAGACTGGATGAGAGGTCTGTGTCTCCATCCAGGCAACAGGTACAAGAGTGACTGAGGTTTTGATAAAAGAGGGCGATTCGTTCGACCAGGCCCTGAAAAAGTTTACCCGCAAGGTCCAGCAGGACGGCCTGCTCTCGGAGGCGAAGCGCCGCCAGCACTACGAGCCGCCCAGTGTCAAACGGAAGCGCAAGGCAGACGCGCGCGAGCGCAAGGCCCGTAAGGCCCGCGCCAAGGCCGCCGCGATGGGCTACTAGGCCGCTGAGCGCCAGGTAGCTGCGACGTGCCGTTCGCGCGCGTTGCATACGATAGAGAAAACCGACCAGGTAGTCGCATGAAGCGTTAGCACTGGTCGGTTTGTGGTACCTGTCGCCGTTAGCTTGCTGGAAACCCAGACTGTTCGGTAAGCTGCCCTATCTGCGCCGTGTGGTCGAGATCGTGAACGATGGCCAGCATGACCCAGCCGCGCAGACTCAACTCACCGAAGAAGGTAGAATCGCGTCGCGCCGTCAGGTCGGCGTCGGCGGGAATGGCGGCGATATCGGCCAGGATGCGCTCGGTGGCAGCGTTCAATTCGGCGGCTAGTTGCTCTTTCGGCACGCCGTTATCGGCGTGGTCGCCCAGGCCGCGCGGCATGATAGCAAAATGCTCTCGTTTGCCTACGAGCCGCCCCATGTGCAACAGATACCAGTTCTCGGTGGCGATCAAATGGGTAACGGCCTCGGTTGCCGACCAGCGGTCTTCGTCATGCGCGGGAGCCTTACTTTGCGCGGCGGGCGGCTGCCAGGTCAGTTGCTCCCGCGACCAGCCTTCTACTAGCGCCTGTATCGTCGCGCGAGTCATCCGTAGCGCCTCGGCGAGTTCGCCGAGCGAATACTCCGACCCCGCCTGCTCGATGGTCAATTCGCCCTGGAGGATGCGCTGCCGGAGCGCTGTCAGGTCTTCATAGGTCAACTCAGCCATTCGGGTGGTTCTCCTTGTCGATGGGGCGCGGCGGCGCCAGGTCGCATTGACGCCATGGCGTGCGCACTGCTATAACCCAATTTGGAATACCTCGCCATTATCTCGCACTGGAGATACTATGCTCGATCAATTGCGCGGACGCAACCTGGCTCATGTTGGATGCACGCTTGGCCTGACCGGGGGACTGCTGCTGGGCCTGATTGCCGCCGTTGTCGTCATTCAGGTGATGCGGAACAGTAATGGTGTCAATGTCGCCACGGCGGTCTGGCTCGGCGTGACGGTGCTGCTCGGCGGCCTCGGCTATTACCTTGGCGGCTACGTCTCGCGTCGCCTGTGGGGCGAGAAGCGGGACGATTCCTGAAGCCAGCGAGAACATACCTCTTATGCCGTGCAACCTCCTTCCTGCGCGCGCGTATCCTTTGCGGAACCCGATGGAGTTGTTGCGTGCGGCGATGTGTGCCGCCTGTCGTTGGGTCCCACGGAAAAGGGAGCTTTCGATGAGTCAGAAGGCGATTGCATTCGATCATTCGCTCGTCACGTCGGCATTCGAGCTGCCGGGCCTGACGATCGTGCGTAACTACGGGTTGGTGCGGGGCATTATCGTCCGGTCGCGCAGCGTCGTCGGCAATATTGGCGCGGCATTCCAGCAAATCGTCGGTGGCAACATCTCAATCTATACCGAATTGTGCGAGCGCGCGCGCATAGACGCCTATGAGCTGATGATCCAGCATGCCGCCGAGATTGGCGCGAATGGGGTCATCGGCGTGCGCTATGACGCGACCGAGATCGCTCAGGGTGTCACGGAAGTGCTCTGCTACGGTACCGCTGTCACCGTCGCCCAGCCACAGCGTTAGCGCTACGCGGTAGCATGTGTCGGGTATGGCTCCTTTCCCTGGCATCTGCCATGAAGGAAAGGAGCCTTGTGCTATCCCCAAGGATATCTCCGGTTATCAAGCGAATCGAAGGCCTCGGCCAGTCGCTGGCGAAACGCCTCGGTCGGTTTTTTGCATGTCATATCCCCGTATCCCCCTCTCGTGCCTTCTTCTCGCCTGAGCGTCGCCCAATCGCGGCTGTGCGGGCGCATCACGATCTCGCCGTATCGTAGCGAGTATTCCGCAATTCGCGTCGGCCGATTTCCGGTAGGGCGTCAGGCTGCTGTATGGAGATGGTGTGGCAGAAATGTGACTGCCCATATTGCGAGATGGCGCTGCTGATGTTAGGCCGTCTTGCGCTCTCCGCGGTCATCGCGAAAGAAGGAAGTGCATGCAGGGATATCCAACCACCCCTGACCCGCAGCAGTCGTCCCAGCAGACGCCAACCCCGGTGCCATTGGACTCCCCAACTCCGACAGGCACGCCGCCATTTGTCGCACCTTCACCCGCTCCCGGCGCTGCTACCTTGTCGCCAAATCGCAAGAAGCTGCTCATTGGCGGTGGCATCGGCTGCGGAGCGCTACTGGTGCTGTGTATGTGCGCTGGCCTGCTGGGCGCACTGTTGTCGAACGGATCGACATCGGCGAATTCAGGTGGATCGCCAACGGCAACGCAGCAGAGTCAACCGCAAAAGCTCGATGTGACTCCAACCCCAGCCGCGACAACCGATCCTAACGTGGGCGCAAGCGCGTATGTGTCGGTGGTCTCAACCGATAGCACCACACTGGGCGACGACCTGAGCGCTGTCAGCGACGTATGTGGGAGCGGGCAAGACCTCAGTGGCTGCCGGGCCACTCTGGTAACGGTTCGTGACGATAGCAAGAACTTCCTGAATGATCTGGACGCTCACCCCTCGCCGCCCTGCCTGACGTC
>JAICKD010000659.1 GCA_025928125.1 Ktedonobacterales bacterium | reverse complement strand
TCGCCGGAAATTACCCGGCGCTATCTCGCGTACTTCCGCGAGCGCGGCCACCTGGAGATCGCGGGCGCGCCGCTGACTGCGTCGGAAAGCACGCTGTTCGTGATCGCGGGGATGCAGCCACTGCTGCCGTGGCTACGCGGCCAGACGCCCCCACCCGCGCCGCGTCTCACAGCGATCCAGCGCTGCCTGCGCACAGACGACATGGAGGCCGTCGGAAAGAATGGACGCACGCTCAGCAGCCTCAACATGCTCGGCAACTGGTCCATTGGCGACTACGGCAAACGGGAGGCGATTAGCTATGCGGTCGAGCTGATGGACCTGCTCGGCGTTGATCGCTCGAACGTCTGGGTGACCGTCTTTGCCGGAGAACCAGCGTCTGGCCTGCCGCCAGACGAGGAGACAATCGCGGAATGGCGGCGGGTCGGCCAGCCGGACGAGCGCATTGTGCCGCTTGGGCCAGAGGACAACCTCTGGACGATGTACGGCCCTGGACCTTGCGGCCCCGACACGGAATTGTTCATGGATCGCGGCGAGGCGGTTGGCTGTGGCCTGCCAACCTGTCGTCCGGGCTGTTCGTGCGAGCGCTTCCTGGAGTTTTGGAACCTCGTCTTCATCGAGTATGAGTGGCAGCCAGACGGGAGCTATACGCCCTTGCCGCTGCGCAGCGTGGATACCGGCATGGGGCTGGAGCGCATCGCGGCGGTCCTCCAGCACAAGCTGACGCTCTTCGAGATCGATCTGTTCGCGGGCGCGCACCAGAGTCTGGCGGAACTCGCGCCAGTCGAGAACGATACGCCAGCGAGGCAGCGCGCGCGCCGGGTGATCGTCGATGCGGTCCGGTCAGCGCTCTACATCAGCCTGGCGGGCGTTGTTCCCCGGCCAGATGGTCGCGGCTACGTCATTCGTCAGCTCATCCGCCGGGCGGCGCGTCAGGGACGCATCCTTGGGTTGGAGCAGCCGTTCCTGGGTGAGCTAGTAGCGCCAATAATAGAACGCGGCGAGGACTTGTTCTCGCCCGACGAGCGCCAGCACGCGCCACACATCGCGACAGTGCTGACCGATGAGGAGCGCCGCTTCGAGCACGTGCTGACCACCGGGTTGCGCCTACTGGATCGCATGAAGCCAGACGCGGGAGGGACCATTTCGGGAGAGCAGCTTTTCCGGCTGCACGCGGAACGTGGCTTCCCCGCGGATCTTGCGGCGGAGATACTCGCGGAGCGTGGCATAACGGTTGACTGGTCCGGCTTCGAGGCGGCGATGGAGCGCCACCACACCATCAGCCGGGCCAGCGCGTCCAATCGCTTCGGCACGAACGACGTATTAGCCGGGGAGTGATGCCGCACCCGACCATTCCATCCACCTGTCTCCCATCTCCTCCCCAGTGCCGTGGAGGAGATGCGGGTGATCTCAGCGACCCGGCACGTCGGCAACTGGCGCGTCGTTGAACTGTAGCGTCATCGAGCCAAGCGGCGGCACGCTCTGCAATAGCGATTGGCTGTTCGCCGGGAGCGAGATGAGGCCCATGCGCATCTTCAGCAGCAGAATCCGCTCGACCGACTGATCGATACGCGCCTTGGTAAGGCCACCGTTTTTGAGCGCGCTCTTGAGCGCCGAGACCATTGCCCGCATCTGCGAGGCGCTCCAGGGGCCGAGCAACATATCGCAGCCAGCCTGAATTGCCAGGACGCCAGCCTGGGGCATACTCCATTTGTTCGAGATGCCATCCATGTAGAGCGCATCAGTCATCACGACACCGTCGAAGCCAAGCTCATTGCGCAAGACACCCGTGATGATATTCGGGGACAACTCAGCGGGCAGCACTGGATCCAACGCGGGCATCAGCAGATCGGTGGTCATTACCATCTGGACCTTCCCGGCATCGATCATTGCGCGATATGGCGCCAGCTCCACCGATTCAATCTGATCGCGCGTGCGCTTGATGACCGGCAGGCTGAGGTGCGCGTCTTCCAGAGCGTCGCCCAGGCCGGGGAAGTGTTTCAACGTGCCGACCACGCCGTTATCCTGCAGTCCGTCGAGATACGCGCCCGCCATTTTGGTGACGGCGTCGGGTGTCGAGCCATAGGTGCGGCAGAGCAGGTCCCGTCCATTGACGAGCTTCACATCGACATCGGGAGCTAGGTCAACATTGAAGCCAAGAGCCGTCATATCCTTTGCCATCTTGGCGCCCTGCTGATAGGCGTAGGTCGTCGAGCCAGTGGCGCCAATCTCCGGCGCGCCGGGATGCGGGCCATAGATTTGCGCCAGACGGTCAACGCAGCCACCTTCTTCATCCACCGTCACCAGCAGGGGAATTTTGACGTGCGCCTGGGAGGACGCGATCAACGACTGGGTCTGCTTGGCGTCGTGCATGCTGAATGCATAGAGGATAATGCCACCGGCGTGCATCTGTTCGATCATGGCCGCGTTGTTCGCGTTGAAGTCGGTTCCGACATACTCGGCGACGAAAAGCTGGCCCAACTCCTCATCGAGCGACATCTTACTGATGATCTGATCGGCATATTCGGCAATTGTCTGCACGCGCTGGCGATCATAGTGTCGTGGTATGAGGAGCGTAGAATTCGTGGAGTCGGGGCCGCGGTGATCCGCCTGCGCGAGAACGGCCTTCTCGGTCAGCGCTATACCAGCGTTCGATCCACAGGCGTT
>JAICKD010000484.1 GCA_025928125.1 Ktedonobacterales bacterium | reverse complement strand
CTCGACGTGCGCCGCTCGACCTACAATCAGGCGTTGGCCGCTGGGGTCCGCCCGGAGCACATCGAAGATTCCAATATCTGCACGGGCTGCCGCACCGACCTGTTTTACTCGCATCGGTGCGAGCCGTGGCCCAGCGGGCGTTTCATGGTCGCTATCGGTCTGCGTCCTGAGTCGTGATAGACTAATGAACCGCGTTACTGATGGAGGCGAATGGAGTGGTTTCACCACAGCAGCGGGAAGATCAGACGCTTTCATCGCAAGACAGCGATCAACTGGCGGGGCGCATTGCCGCCATTCGCGCGCGAGTTGCCGCCGCCGCCGGACGCGCTGGCCGCACGCCTGAAAGTGTCTGCATCATCGCGGTCTCGAAGACGATGCCAGCGCAGGCGGTGATAGATACTGCGGCGCACGGCCTGAGTCTCTTCGGCGAGAATCGCGTGCAGGAGGCGCGTGAGAAGATCGCCGCCGTTGCCGCCGCCGGGCTAACCACTATCTGCTGGGAGTTGATCGGCCATTTGCAGACGAACAAGGCCGCGCGTGCGGTAGAATTGTTTGCACGGGTGCAGAGTGTTGATAGCGTGCGGCTGGCCGAGGCGCTGTCGATGCGCGCCCACCAGATCGGCCGTGTGCTGCCAGTGCTGCTGGAGGTCAACGTCGCGGGCGAGGCGAGTAAGTCTGGCATTGCGCCGGACGCTCTTGTCGGCATGGCTCGGGCCATCGCCGCGCTGCCAAACCTGCGTATGGAGGGGCTGATGACCGTCGCGCCACTGGTGGATGACCCAGAGGCGGTGCGGCCAGTCTTCCGCCAGATGCGCGCGCTCCGCGAGACGCTCCGGGCAGACGTTCCGATGGGAGCAGATGGCGGCTGGCACGAACTCTCGATGGGCATGACCGACGATTTCGAGGTTGCCATCGAGGAGGGCGCGACACTGGTGCGGATCGGACGCGCGATCTTTGGCGAGCGCCCACGCCTCGGCACGCCGCCCGCCACGGATGAGGGCTAGTGGGCAGGCAGAGATGAGGCTGGGATGAAAGCGAGACGTCAGGTGGATACCGGAGACATGCTGTTTGGGCGGCGCACCCGGCAGAATCATGCGCTGGAACATGCGACGGTCACGCTGCTCTCGTGGACGCTGCCCGAGCTCAATACCAGCGCGCGCTCGAACGCGCGTGGGTTCATCATCTTCGCCGATATCCCGCTGGCCGAGGTGCGCCGCGCCAGTGATGAGGCGCTGATGCGGCTCCAGGCAGGAGAATCGGAGCTGGCGATCCATCCCAACTGCGGCACGAATCTGGCCGTCGGGCTTTCGGTGGTGATGGTTGGCTCGCTCCTGGCGCTGACGGCGCTCCGCCCGCGCACGCGCGTCGCCACGGTGGCCGCTGGCTCGGTAGCGGGCTTTGCGGTGGCGCGGCCGGTTGGCACGCTGATGCAGCGCTACGTCACGACGCTGCCCGACGTGCATGATATCCGCATCCGGTCAGTGCGTCGCCGCCGATTCTTTGGCCGGTGGGTGATCGAGGTGCAGACAGAGACGGCATCGAACGCGGGCTGAGGGCTGGCGCTGTCGAAGTCGCCAAAGGAGAGCGCGTCTATGTACGGTCTAGGCTTAATTCAGATCCTTCCGGGACCAGTTCATCTGGTCGTCGCGATTGTGTTCGACATCCTCATCCTGGGCATGTTCGTCTGGATGCTGCTCTCGTGGTTCCAGATGATGATGCCGATCTCGCCCGGCAATCCGTTCGTGCGCTTTGTCAATTCGCTGGTCGAGCCTCTTGTTGACCCGATACGGAAGCGCATCCCCTCGACCTCGATGGGCATGCTCAATATCGGCTACACCGTCGCGTTTATCTTCGCATGGTGGTCGCTGGGAATATTAGCAATCTTGATTCTGCAGGCGCTGCCCCGTGGCTGGTAGGCCGCGCGCCCACACCAAGAGCGCATCCTATCAGGGCATCCGTGAGGATGAGTCGCGCCTGATCGTGCCAGTGCGGGTCACGCCGCGCGCCCGCCGCAATGCCCTCACGCTCGAAGGCGAGACCCTGCGCGCCTGGCTGACGGCTCCCCCGGTGGATGGCGCGGCCAACGCTGCCCTGCTGGCGTTGCTGGCGGAGAGGCTGGGGTTGCCCAAGCGCGCGGTGACGCTGCTACGCGGCGAGTCCTCGCGCGAGAAGTTGGTCGCCATCGCGGGCATCAGCGCCGAGGAATTCACGAAGCGCCTCACCACCAATTCGTGAATATTGTCTCGGTACGCTTAGGAATCACAGGCTCCGCCTCATCCTTCAACGCGCACTATCTCGCATGTGATACCAATTGTGGTGAGGTTATTGGCGCAGACTCTCTCCTCCAGCCCCTCCCCGGCGCGGGGAGGGGAGGGGAGCCAGAATGCCAGCAACGCGCCCTCTGGGTCTGGTCCCCCTCTCCCTGCAAGGGGGAAGGGTTAGGGGAGGGGGCGGTGGTCCCAGTGACAACGTCCCAGGCGAAACCAGTATGACTTGACAGGCGGAATACTCCGTGCTACATTTCTCGCACGTACGACAAAAGCCGCACGTTAATGTTGGAAACGAGAAGGGAGCGAGCGGGTATATGCCAATTCGCGTGGTGATGTTTGATATCGGAGGCATCCTCGAAGTGATCCCCGAAGGCGGAGACCCAGCGACGCGATACCCTGCGCTCGATGTGGAGTGGGAGGCGCGTCTGGGCCTGCCGCCCGGTCACCTGACGCGGTGCTTCGAGACGGTCGCGGCGGACGGCGCGTTCGGGCGCTGCACCTACGACGAATGGCGCCAACGGTTCCAGGCATCCACGGGTCTGAGCCAGGCCGATTTCGACGCATATATGGCCGCGTTCTGGGATATCTACATGGGCAACCCGAACGAGGAATTGATCGCCTACTTCCGCGCGCTACGCCCGCGCTACCGTACCGCGATCCTGACAAACAGCTTCCTCGGCGCGCGCGAGCAGGAGGAAAACCGCTACGGCTTCACCTCGATGGTAGAGCTGGCCATCTACTCGCATGAGGAAGGGGTCCGCAAGCCCGATCCGCGCATCTATGCCATCGCCGCCGAGCGCCTTGGCGTTCCTCCCGCTGAAATTGTCTTCCTCGACGACCTCCCTGAGAATGTTGACGCCGCCCGCGCCTGCGGCATCCAGGCCATCCTCTTTACCAGCACACCCCAGGCGATTGCCGACATCGAGGCGCTCTTGCGGGGCTAGGGGAGACCACATAGCGGCCATTCGGGCGTCCGCCGAACGCCCCTACGGATCTCTAGGCAAGCGATGTCTGTGCGCTACCCGTGATATGTGCGCTCGCCCGCGCGGATGGCGACGGGCAGGCGGTTCTCGTTGGGCGCGAGGGGGCAGGTCCAGCGGGGGTCGTAGGCGCAGGATGGGTTATAGGCGTAGTTGAAGTCGAGCAGGATGCGCCCCCCCGCGTAGCCCATCGCGTTCGCGCCCGTCCTTGTAGCATCCAGACGAAGGAAGTCGCTGCCCTTCACGGTATCGAAGAGGTAGCGCCCGCCACCATAGCTCTCCGCCGGGCAGGTGGTGTCGCGGAAGGGCAGGAAGAGCCCGCCGCCATACACGTCAATCCAATAGACAACCAGCTCCAGCGGCT
>JAICKD010000791.1 GCA_025928125.1 Ktedonobacterales bacterium | reverse complement strand
GGTCAACCGGCCCGACGTGCATGTCATCGGCGAGAAGACCTTTGGCACCGGCACCGTCCTGCAGCCGTTCACGCTCTCCGATGGCTCGGTGATTCTGATTGGCACGGCGGAGTTCCTGCTGCCGGATGGCTCGTCCATCTATAACAAGGGCATCCAGCCCGACCAGCCGGTCACGCTACCGAAGGATGTCGTGCCGGTCTCGGCGCTGGTAGCGAAGAACCTGAACTATTCGCTCAAGCAGTTCGAGCAGTCGGGCGATACGCAGCTGCTCAAAGGGCTTGAAGACATCAGCGGCCAGAATCTGGAGCAGCCCGCCGCGTAGCAGGCTCTATACAACATAAGACAGAACATAAGACCGCTTGCGCCCTCGACGTCTCCATCGGGTGGAACGAAGAGGGCGCGGTTTTTGTCTATCTCACCGAGACGATCAGGTTCACTCGGGCGTGAAGAGCCAGACGGTGAAAATGATGGCCGCGATGCTGAGGATCAGGCCAATGATCGAGGTAATCAGCCCTTGCAGCTTCGGCACGCGGAAGGCCGTGAAGATACCTCGTAGACCCGCGTAGATACCGTAGACGCCGAGCAGCGCGAAATAGATGATGACGCGCTGGAAGGCGAAGGCGGTGATGGCCGTGACGATCAGCGATGCGCCAGCCGCCAGGAGCGATTTCAGCCCGTAGCTGTTCGTCGGCTTCTCTGCCACCGCTGGCGCCGCCTGCTGTGCCACCGCTTGTGGCGCCGCTGGTACTGCTGGTGCGGGCGCGCCATAGGGATCGGGTTGATTCTGCATGCTTCTCCTCCTCCTCAAAAACGCTCGTCTCCACCGCACAGGGTGGCCTCGCCAGACGCCAGTGTACAGGCAATCCGATGGCGATTCCACAGGGTGAGGTGAAATTCAGCGTTATGGAGAAGCTGACATGCGCGTTGTGGAGCAAGACAGTTGCGTATTCTGGCGGACATCGAGAGGATTGCACGCACGCCTGCACGGCTGGCGACTCATTGCGCGGCCAACATACAGGCAGAGCGCCCGCGCTCGCTCGATTCCCGCATGTGCAGTGCCTCGGGGATAGCCTTTTCAGCCTATTACTCAGGACCATCGGGTACATGAGGATAATCTGTATCCAGTCGCAGTAACCCTGTATAAGACGAACCCTATCACATGCTGCGAAAAAGAAGAGTAGTATCCCATGTCCAAGCCTCTGCGGAATCAGCCGCTTGTCGTCGCCAGGAGAGATGATCCATCGCTGTCAGCCGAAACGAAAGACGCGGCGATGCTCCTGCGCGAGTCGGTGGCGCATCTCGAAACGGCCATGCGCCTCATCGCGCAGGCCACCTTGCTCCACCCTGCTCTGGATGAATCGTTGGGGATTGAGGCCCATCGCCTCATTGGCGTGCGCCAGGCGGTGCGGGCCGAGATTCGGACAGTCGAGCGCAATCGCTACCACGATTGAGACTACGCGCGGTGGAGAGAATTATTCCAGCCAGGCGCGGATCGCGTCGGCGATTGCCGCTGGCGCCTCGAGTTGGGCGTAATGGCCAACGCCAGGCAGCAACGCCAGGCGGGCGTTATCCAGTCGCTCGGCCAGGAAGCGGGCGTATTTGGGCGGCGTCAGGCGGTCTTCTTCGCCCGTGAGCACCAGCGTCGGTTGTGCGATATGCCCCAACTCATCCATTATATCGAAGCCGTTGCAAGCCGCGAGATCGCGATGCAGCGTACCTGCCGCGATGGGCGGCAGATGTTTATTGAATTCACGCGCCTGCTGCTGGTGTCCTGGCGCGAAGCCCAGCTCGACGAGTTCAGTCTTGGCGGCCTCCGGGTCAGTGCGCGCCTGCTCCAGTAGCGCGGGCAGCACCCGCAGACGCGCGCCCGCGCCCACCAGCACCAACCGGCTGACCAGCGCGGGATAGTCCACCGCCATCCGCAACGCAATCGCGCTCCCCAGCGAATGGCCCACCAGACAGACGTGGCCGAGCATGCGGCGTGTCAG
>JAICKD010000623.1 GCA_025928125.1 Ktedonobacterales bacterium | reverse complement strand
TTCTGCCAGCGCCGGAGCACGTCCCACGCCGCGCGATTGGCCGGAGCGGCGGGATCCTCCGGCGAGATGGGTACGATCATCGGGAACTGGCGCGCGCCCGCCAGGTAGCGCTCGTCGGGGAAAGGCGCGTCGTAGGCGGCGACTACCGCGTCCGGCAGCTCGCTCGTGCAGCCACCCTTGACGATCCCGCCCGCGCGAAAGTCTGGCGTCTCCTGAGACATCCGCTGCCAGCGGAGGAAGGCGCGCCCCGGCGGGATGTCACCTGTCGGCAGGAAGGTGTTCGCTGCGATGATCCGCGCGAAACGTTCCTCGTTTTCCGCCGCCAGCCGCAGGCCAATCAGCCCGCCCCAATCCTGGCCGAAAAGCGTCACGTCGCGCAGGTCCAGCCCAGTGAGCAGCCCAGTCATCCAGTCCACATGCCGCTGGTAGGTGTAGTCCTCACGCGCGGCAGGCTTATCGGAGCGCCCGAAGCCGACGAGGTCGGGCGCGATGACTCGATGGCCAGCGGCGGTCAGTATCGGGATCATCTTGCGATAGAGAAACGACCACGACGGCTCGCCATGCATCAGCAGCACCGGCGCGGCGTCCGCTGGTCCCTCGTCGAGATAGTGGATACGGACGCCATCGACTTCGATATAGTGCGGCGCGAATGGATAGTCTGGCAGGTTGGCGAAGCGTTCATCGGGCGTGCGCACAATCTCCACGGTCTTCCCTCCCGGCTGTTGCCATCACGATGGAGCGTCCAATGCCTGGACGCCATTCGGTTTGGGTGCAGCATACAACAGCCGGGCAGGCGAACGCACACTGTACGCCCCCTCTCCCGCAGGAGAGGGGGCAGGGGGTGAGGTCTCAGGGCTGGATGTTCTGGTTCTGGTTGAACAGGTTGGTCGGGTCATACTGGCGCTTGGCGGCTACCAGACGGTCGTAGTTCTCGCGGTAGGTTGCGCGGATACGCTCGTCGCCCTCATCCATCAGGAAGTTGACGTATGCTCCGCCCGCCGAGAGTGGGTGCAGCGCCTCCCAGTAGTCGCGCACCCACTGCCTACCGCGTGGTGTATCGGCGGGATCTTCGCCTGCCACCAGGATCACATGCACGAAGTCGGCGTCACGGTAGCTGTAGGCGGTCTCGTCAGGCTTGACCCGATGCACCGCGCCGCCAGTGGAATATATGTGCATCGTCGATGAGCCAAAGGGTACCTCTGGCCCAAACCGCGCGTGGACATCGATGGCGGCGTCGCTCAGTTCGTTGATGTAGTCGGCCTTCCAGTAGTGATGCAGTTTGCCGACCGGCATCGTAAAGTCGAACATGCTGTTGAGCATGGGCAGTGGCAGTGGCCCGATAGCGTCCAACACCGGCCCGAAGTTCCGGAGTGGCTTGAGCAGCCCTTCCGCCTGCTCCTGGGGGCCGGTGTAGCAGACGACGATGCCGCAGACGCGCTGGTTGCGAAGCGCCTCCGGGAAGGCAGGCACGTCGGGTACGATCAGGAACGCGAAGAACGCGTTGAAGTCTTCGGGCGTGGAGGCCATGGTCTCGCGGAAGAGCTGCAGCGCCTCGCGACATTTTTCGATGGGGTAGAGGATCGGTCCGCCGATAACGGTGTCCACCGGGTGCAGTTGCAGCGTGAGTGAGGTGACCACGCCGAAGTTGCCGCCGCCGCCACGGAGCGCCCAGAAGAGGTCAGGGTTGTGATCGGGGTTGGCTGTCACCAATGTGCCGTTGGCCAGCACGATGTCCGCCGAGAGCAGATTGTCGCAGCTCAGACCATATGGGCGGGTGAGGTAGCCGATGCCGCCGCCCAGCAGCAGGCCCATGCCGGTGGTGGAGATAATGCCCGCGGGCGCCGCCAGGCCAAAGGCATGCGTCGCGTGATCGACGTCGCCCCAGGTCGCGCCGCCCTCGACGCGCGCGACACGCTGCTCAGGATCGACCCAGACACTGCGCATGTGCGAGAGGTCAATCACCAGTCCACCATCGTTCACGGCGAACCCGGTGACGTTGTGGCTGCCGCCGCGCACTGAGACGTTGAGCTGTGCCTGGCGTCCGAAGTTGACCGCGCTGATGACGTCGGCGACATCAGTGCAGCGCACAATGACCGCCGGATGGCGATCAATCATCGCGTTGAAGACATGACGCGCCTCATCATAGGCGGCGTCATCCGGCAGAATAATTTCGCCACGGATCGTGCTCCGTAGCGCGTCGATCTGTCCGCTATCCAGTGTTTGCTGGCCTGTGGTTGACGATGTTGCCATAGCTCGTGATCTCCTCCGCGCCGTTTTGGGCGCAACACTCCCCTCGACGTGCGTCTGTATAGGCTGCACGTCTGCTGTACATTCTGTGTGGTTTGGCTAGTATGGGCTACAAGTCATCTCAAATACGTGACTGGCCGCATCGTTACGTTGTGGCTTGAATAACCTGCTAGGCGCGCACATCATCGCGCTCGGCTACCCTCCTGACTCACTCGCGCGGGCGGCGTTGGTGGCCACGTCCTGCACGGCGGTGTGCGTTGAACGGGCGACGAGCACGCCCGAGGCCAACCCGAGAATCAGCGCGAGCGCCATCACGAGGATCGCCACGGAGAGCGTCGGCTTGTTGGTCATCAGGAAGACGATGCCCAGCAGCAGGGCCATCGCGGTCAGCGGCGTGGTCAGGAAGACCGGGTCGTGGGTGCGCGCGAGTAGTTCAGAGGGCAGCGGCCCATCGGGAGTCTCCCGCGTGAGTTGGGCGATAACGCGCATGCGGGATTGGACGGTCACCGCGGCGACGGGTACGATGATCACCAGGCTGACGAGGGCAACGACGATCCAGCCC
>JAICKD010000336.1 GCA_025928125.1 Ktedonobacterales bacterium | reverse complement strand
TTGTGTGAAAAGTGAACGAGGAGATGACCTCAGCATGAGTGATGAAACCAAAGAGACCGGCGCAACCAGCGCAACCAGGAGCAGGCGTTCGATGTTGCGGCTCGCGGTACCAGCCGCCGCGGGAGTCGCAGCGCTGACAGCCGTGGGGGCAACCGAGCTACTCCACGCGCCCGCCGCCCATGCCGACAACGGCGATAACCTGATTTTAGGTCAGGGCAATTTTGAGTCATCGGTCACCCAATTGACCATGCAGAGCGCAACCGGTGGCAGCTGTGGACTCAATGTCATCGATGAAAGCAACTCCAGTCAAAACACGAGCGCCGTAGCGGCCATTAGCTTTAACAACGCTGGCTTGTATGGTCTTTCAGGCGGCGGCTTCATCAATCCAGATGACACCTTCGACAAGTCATACACTGGCGTCTATGGTCACGTACACCATGACAATGGCAGTGGCAGCGCTGGGACAGGGTACGGCGTGAAGGCCCACGCCAATCGCGGCGCGGCGCCATTGCTGCTGCTCAGCACGTCCGGTAGCTCGGCCAACGGCGCGCCGACCACCAGCGCGGCCAACGGCGCCATCAACGTTGATGGCAACGGCTCCCTCTATAGTCGCCGCTTCAGCGCCTGGTATCCGATGGCGACGGTCAACCTGCTATCTCATCCCATCCGCGTGATTAACACCCGAGGGGGCGGCGCGCCCATCACCAACGGCGGCCACCCATTGGCTGCCGGAGCCACTCTTGTCGCGCAGATTACCGGCACCGTTGTCGGTGGCCTGAGCGTACCCGCGCATGCCACGGCCATCATTGCCAACATGGTTGCCGTACCTACGTCGAACGGCGACCTGACGATCTGGGCCGATGGAGTGGCAAAACCCACATCCAGTAATCTCAATTACTCAGGCGGAGTGAACATCGCCAACTTCGTCATCTGCGCGTTGAGTTCCGCTGGCAAAGTGGACATTTACTCGAACGCCGGTACAACGGACGTCATCCTGGATATTACGGGCTTCAGTATCTGAGGCTGTGCCGTAGACCTCACCCCCCAGCCCCCTCTCCTACGAGGAGAGGGGGAGCCAGAGCCAGAGCCAGAGCAGAGCCAGAGCCAGAGCAGAGCCAGAGCGCGGGCCGAGGCTGCTATTGGTCTCGACCCACAGCTTCAATTTCCACTCGCTTACCGCGTATCTTTCGCGGCGATGTGGGGTTTCGCACCCTTTGTTTTGGGAGCCATCAGCGCCTGCTGCTCTGGGGTGGGACGGGCGGAGCCGACCTTGCCCGCGGTGAATTCCTGATAGGCGTAGGGATCGTCCGCCGACTGTTTGCCCGCCTCGACGATGGCGAACCGCTCGGCAACCGCGCCCGCCAGCGTCAGCGTCGCCGCCGTGATCGAGAGCGCGCGCCCAACCGGACGCCCGCGCAGTTGCGCCGGGAGCCGGAGCGCCAGCGGCATCAGCATGCCACCGCCGACCGCGCCGACGCGGTAGACTGTGGCCCATGGGCCGTGGCGAAGTGGTCTGCCAATCGTCCGTGGCGTCATCGCCTCGCGCGCGATCTCCAGGCCAAGCTGGGTCGCCGTGCTGAGCGTCGCCAGCGTCTCGACATCCGCCCGCGCCTCTTCTTCATCTTCATCACTGGCATCCGCGTGGGAGCTACGGCCCAATCGCAGCCCCGCCAGCAGCGCCAGCGCCGCCGCGCCCGACGCCACCGCCGTCGCCAGGAAGAGCGGCCCCAGCAGCAGCCCCGCCGTCGCCCAGAGCGGAATCGCCGTCGCCGCCAGCAGGATACCTGTGTAGCCACCCAGCCCAAGGCCGAGCAGCGCCTGCGCCAGCGAGAGCGGCTTGCCGGGCAACAGCCGCGCCAGCCGTCCCAACCGACTCTCGCGCTTCACGATGAAGTTGTCTTCGGCGGCCTGTCGCGCCGCCTGCGCGCCGGAAGTCACGCCGAAGGCAAGCAGAATCCAGGTGCCGACGCTGAGGGGCGAGCTGACCTTGAAGACTCGCAGCATGTGATGGAAGCGCTGCGGGCGGCCCAGGTCGAGGATCAGCAGTAGCGGACTGATGAGCGCGGCAGCCAGTGCGATATAGCGCGCCCGCCGCACCGTCGCACGGTGGCGCCGCCCGCCGAAGAGATCGGCCAATCCGCCAATCAGCGCGACCCCGCCGCCCAGCCCGCCGATGAATATGTAGAACGGGATGAACCATTTCCAGGTCGGCTTCTTGAGCATCGGGCGGTTGTAATAGGTGGTGGCCTCGCCCACTTGGTGTGTATCCGATACCTCAGCGAGCGCGTCGTTGCGCCGCTTATCCGCCCGTGGGATGCGCTCACCGCTGGTCTGCCCGCGTTGTCCGCGACCCTCTAGCCCGCCCTGCATCGTCATTTTCGCCTCCCGCCGAGCAACGTCAGCGCCGCCGCCGCGCCAAACGCCAGCGCCGTCAGCCCGGTCACCAGATAGTGCCTGCCGACCCGCGCCTGCGGCAATTTTGGCCTCTCCGGCAGGTTATAGACCTCTGGGCGATCCACCAGCAGGAAGAAGGCGTTGAGCGGGCCGACGCTCGTCCGCTCATCCACGCCGTAGAGGTAGGCGTCCGTCACGCCGCGCGCGTGCAGCATGCCCACCCGCTCGCGCGCCCGCGACTGCAACTCTTCGACCTCGCCAAACTGGATGGACTGGGTTGGGCAGGCCTTGGCGCAGGCGGGTTCCAGGCCATCCTTCTGGCGGTCGTAGCAGAGGGTACATTTCCAGGCGCGGCCGTCGTCGTGGTTGACCTCGATCACGCCGAAGGGACAGGCGGGCTGGCAGTAGCCGCAGCCGTTGCAGATATCCGGCTGGACGTAGACATCGCCAAACTCGTTGCGGATGATCGCGCCGGTGGGGCAGGCGTCGAGGCAGC
Organism: Ktedonobacterales bacterium; assembly: GCA_025928125.1. GTDB lineage: Bacteria > Chloroflexota > Ktedonobacteria > Ktedonobacterales > JADMIN01 > DAHUXT01. The sequence continues at coordinate 1,923 of JAICKD010000336.1, read as the reverse complement.
CCGCGTTCGTGCAGTGCTTGCAGACGTCGCTCATCATCAGCCAGCGGTTCTCGCCGAGGAATCCAACCGAGGAATTGCTCACGCGCTCCGCGATGGCCGTCGCGCCGTCGGCCGCACCATCACCAGCCCCGTTCGGCTGCCGCCCCATCTGCTCGACGAAGGCGACGTGCCGCCAGGTGGTCGCGCCGAGGGCGGCGGTGTTGTCGTAGCTCATCCCGGTGAACTCGTAGTTATCGCCGGGAAGCTGGTTCCACTGCTTGCAGGCCACCTCGCACGCCTTGCAGCCGATGCAGAGCGTCGTATCGGTGAAGAACCCTTTAGTCACGTCTGGTCGCCTCCTCCGATGGCTCCGGCTGCTGCTTGCGGAGCGGAGACTGTTCGAGGACAAGCGATAGCGCGCCGTCGTGCTCGCCGAAATGAACCATCTCCGCGCCCTCGCTGCCGATCCGCGCGACCGCGCCGCCTTCGGCCACGCTGGCATGCGGCCCACCCGACGGAATGGCAGGCCCGGTGGTGCGGCGGCCCTTGCGCATATTGCAGGTGAAGACCTTCGCCTCGTGAATCTGCGAGGTGGGATCGAGCGCGATGCCGATCAGATCGTTGACGACATCGCCCGTCACGATGCCCGCTGGCCCCCAGTGATACGGCATACCAATCACGTGCAGCGTTTTCCCCTCGATGCGCATTGGCCGCATGCGCTCGGTGACCATCGCGCGCGCCTCGATCTCGGCGCGAGAGGTCGTCACCGTCACCCAGTCGCCCATGCGAATATCCAGCTCCGCCGCCAGTTCGGGATCGATCTCGGCGAAGAGCTCCGGCTGTAGCTCGGAGAGCCAGGTGCTCCAGCGCGACATCGCCCCCGAGGTGTGATGCTCGGTCAGGCGGTAGGTGGTGATGATATACGGGAACGCCGGGTTATCCGTGCCGTTCATCGGGTTATCGGGCCGGTCGAACTCGATCACCGCCGGATTGTTCTGCCGTTTGTACATGACGTTCGGCAGCGGCGACTCCATCGGCTCGTAGTGGGCAGGCAGCGGGCCATCCTTGACACCACGCGGCGCGAAGAGCCAGCCGCGCCCATCGCTCTGCATGATGAACGGCTCGGCGCCGGTCAGCCCGGCAGCGCCCTTGCCGCCGACGACGCGCTGGCTTTCTGGCGCTTTGTCGCGCACGAAGTCGGGTACGTCATAGCCGACCCACTGGCCCTTGCCGTCGTTGGCCATCGAGTCCCACCAGACCAGCCGCTTGCGCTCCGACCACGGATTGCCGTCCGGGTCGGCAGAGGCGCGATTGTAGAGGATGCGGCGGTTGGCGGGCCATGCCCATCCCCAACGGCTGTTGTTCGTCCACTCGTCAGGGCCATCTTTGATGCGGCTGGCGGAGAGGTTGCGCCCCTTCGCCGGGATGACGCCGCTATAGATCCAGCAGCCACAGGCGGTGCTACCGTCGTCCTTCAGGTCGGCGAATCCCGCCACCTGCTGGTCGTCGGCCACCGTATAACCGCTGATCTCCTCCAGCACCGACTCAACACGCGGCTCCTGGATCGTCCCTTCGAGCGGGTAGTCCCAGGTCATCGCCAGCAGCGGGCGGTCGCGCTCCTCCGTGCTGCCCGCATAAAGCTCGCGTAGCCGCCGCCCCAGGTGGACGAAGAACCACGTCTCCGAGCGCGCGTCGCCGGGCGGATCAATCGCCTTCTCATGCCACTGGAGCATGCGTTGGGTGTTGGTCAGGCTACCGTCTTTCTCGGCGGCCCAGGCGGCGGGCATGAAGAAGACCTCGGTCGCCACGTCCTGTGGGTTCACCCCATCCATCTTCCAGAAGTTGGCCGTCTCAACCAGAAACGGATCGCGGATGACGCACCACTGGAGCTTGCGCATCGCCGCGCGCTCCATCTTCGAGCCGGGGCCACCGACGGCATAGTTC
>JAICKD010000860.1 GCA_025928125.1 Ktedonobacterales bacterium | reverse complement strand
TGGCCCGCGTGACGATGATTACCGACGACAGCGCACTCGCGCCAAATGCCGGGAGCGCCTCAGCCTCGCGTATGACGCTGGTCGGTGGTCAGGCCGTGCGCACGGCCTGCCTCGCGGCGCGCGACGAGTGGAGCGAGAGCGAAGCGCCGTCTGCGGTCGCCACCTACCAGTTTCGCCCATCCGCCACGACCGGACTCGACGCAGAGACCGGCGCGGGCCGTCCGAACTATTGCTATGGCTACGCCGCGCAGGCCGTCGAGGTGGAGGTGAACACGCTCACCGGACAGGTACGCGTGCTTTCGATTATCAGTGTGCATGACGTGGGAAAGGCCATCAACCGGCAGCAGGTCGAGGGGCAGATCGAAGGGTGTCTGGCGCAGGCGCTGGGCTATGCGCTGCTGGAGAACTTCCAGGTGCGCGACGGCCACATGCTCACGTCAACCTTGAGCGCCTATCTGCTGCCAACCGTGCTCGACATGCCACGAGACGTCACTCCGGTCATCCTTGAGCTGGCCGATCCAGAGGGGCCGTATGGCGCGCGTGGTGTCGCCGAGATGGCGCTAGTACCCTTCACCGCGGCCGTGGCCATCGCGATCCACGACGCCACTGGTGTGTGGATGAGCCAGCAGCCGATGACCCCGGAGCGCGTGCTGGCGGCTCTCGCCGAGCAGGCTGCCGCTTTGGGGTAGCCCAGCCAATCAGAATCAGGAGTATCATAGAGTGAGCATGCTGCACATTACGGTCGGTCCGTTTACCTATACCGCGCGCCTCGAAGAGGAGAAGGCGCCAGAGACATGCGCCGCGTTTCGCGGGCTTTTACCCTACCACCAGAAGATCATTCACGCGCGCTGGAGTGGCGAGGCCTGCTGGATTCCGCTGGGCGACTTCAAGCTGGAAGTCGGCTACGAGAATCACACGAGCCATCCCGCGCCTGGGGAGATTCTTTTCTATCCTGGCGGCTACAGCGAGACCGAGATTCTCTTTCCGTATGGCGCCTGTGCCTTTTCCAGCAAGCTCGGCCAGCTTGCGGGAAATCACTTCCTCACGGTGGTCTCAGGCCAGGAACATCTGCGCGAGATGGGCGAGGCGGTCCTCTGGCAAGGAGCGCACGATATCACGTTCGCAAGCGGCGAGTAACCCACGGCCGCCCCAGCGAACTCCGTGTTGAGAAGCGTGAGGCGACCGGAGTGACCGCGCTCGTACGCAACCACTCCGGCCGCTGGACATCAGACAAGATGCCCTAACCAAACACCGGTCTCACACAGCATTATGCGGCTGCCAGAGCATCGGCCTGGTTGAGCAAGCTCTGCGCCTGGGCAATGAAGCTGTCCGCTTGCTGCTTGTTCAACACCTGGCCGTTGAAAGCGGCGCCCGCCAGTGCCGATTTGATCTGCATGGCGAGCGTGTCGCGTTGCGCGGTCAGGTTCTGGATCTGCCCCTCGATGGAGGTATAGGTCGCATCCCCCGCGTCGTTGGAGGCGAGAGCCCTGGTCGAGGCCTTCAGCGTATCCATCGCGAATTCTCCGAACGGGGCGTTGATCTGCTTATACACCTCGGCGAGTGGAACGTATCGTCCGCTCTTCTTCACCGCGCTGGGGATCGCCCATCCATCCAGC
>JAICKD010000478.1 GCA_025928125.1 Ktedonobacterales bacterium | reverse complement strand
GTCATCCTGATGGATATCACGATGCCTGAACTCAATGGCATCGAGGCGACGCGCCACGTGAAGAAGCTGCTGCCAGAGACGCGCGTGCTGGTGCTGACGATGCACGAGAACGAGGAGTATCTCTTCCAGGTGCTGCGGGCGGGCGCGTCGGGCTACATCCTGAAAGAGGCCGCCGACACTGAGTTAATCTCGGCGATTCGCTCGGTCTACGCGGGCCGCTTCTACCTCTCGCCGCCCGCCCAGGCGATGATGGTCGGCGACTATATGCAGCGGGTGCGCGCGGGCGAGGAGCATGATAGCTACAGCGGGCTGACCGAGCGGGAACGGGAAATCCTCAAACTGGTGGCCGAGGGCTACACGAACAACCAGATTGGCGAGCGGCTGTTCATCAGCCCCAAGACGGTCGATACCCACCGCACCCACGTGATGGACAAGCTCAACCTGCATAGCCGCGCCGAGCTGGTGAAATACGCAATGCGGCGCGGCCTGCTCGAAGGATAACGAGACTGGCGGGCCACCTTCACGGCATGAATGCCGCGGCTAATCGCGCCAGGTTTGTATCGGTCACTGATAGGGCGCATGCACACGCAGCGAGGAGTCCGCGCAGGCGGACTTCGTGGCCAACTGGAGGGAGGCCGTTCAGGCGCGGTTTTCACCGCCAGCCTACCGCACCAGCGCCGCCGGGTTTTCCAGGCCGGAGACGAGCGCGCCCATGAACTGCGCCGCCGTTGCGCCATCGACGATGCGGTGATCGCAGGCGATGGATATCCACGCACCGGGTCGCGCCAGCACCTGCTCGCCGACGACCGTGGGCCGCAGCTTGATCGCGCCAAAGCCCACCACGCACGCCTCGGGCGCGTTGATGAGCGGCGCTCCTGTATCCACCGGACCCGCCGCGCCGACGTTGGTAATAGTGATCGTTCCACCGGTCATCGCGCGCGCATCCAGCTTGCCCGCACGCGCCAGCGGCACCAGCCGCTCGATCTCAGCGGCAACCTCGGCAAAGCTCATCGCGTGCGCGTTATGGATGACCGGCACGATCAATCCGCGCTCGGTATCGGTGGCAATACCCACCGAAATGCTGCGCTTGACGACGATGGCGTTGCCCTCCTCGTCCCAGCGCGAGTTCATGATGGGATACGCCTGCACTGCTGTGACAATGGCCCGGACGAAGAACGGCAGGAAGGTCAGCCGCTGACCAGCGAACGCGCCGCCCTCACCGCGCATCTGGTCGCGAAGCGCGCTCACAGCAGTGGCGTCGAACAGACTATATTCGACAAAATGCGGGATCGTCGTTGCTGACTTCATCATCTTGGCGGCAATCGCCTTGCGCAGCCCAACTGTGCTGATACGTTCCTCGTCGTCGGCCACAACCGGCGCGGTCGGCGTTGGAGTGGCGCCAGTCGGCGCGGCATCGAGGTCTTCGGTGCGAATGCGCCCGCCAGGGCCAGTGCCTTGTATGGTGGCAAGATCGATGCCGCGCTCCTGGGCAATCTTGCGCACCAGTGGGCTGGCCTTGATTTCCTGCGAGACGACTGGCGCGGAAGCTGCGGACGCCGCGCCACGCCGACGCCGCGCGAAGGTCGCCGTTGGACCAGCCGAGCCATAGCCTACAAGCACCGCCGGATGCTCGTCATCCGCGACGGCGGACTGTGCGCCAGCGGCTACCTCATCGATAGTTATCAGCGGCGCGTCAACCAGTACCGTATCGCCGGGCTGGGCATGGAGGACGCGCACCGTCCCCGCATAAGGTGACGGAATATCTACGAGCGCTTTGGCAGTCTCGACCTGGCAGATGGCCTGATTGAGTTGAACAGCCTCACCCACCCGCACCAGCCACTGCACCAGTTGCGCTTCTTCCAGGCCCTCCCCAAGATCGGGCAACAGAAACTGACTCATAGGTATCTACGCCTTTTCATCGTTACTTTGCCGCGCTCATTAATACTCTCGAATCCGATCAACGGCCTCGAGAATGCGGTCGGCATCCGGCAGGAAGAGCTTCTCGAAGCGTGACGGCGGATACGGGATCGTCGCGTTGCCAATACGCTCAATTGGCGCCTCCAGCACGTCGAAGAGGTCGTGCATCAACTGCGCGGCAATCTCAGCGCCCAGCCCCATGAAGACAGGCGCCTCATGCACGACCACCGCGCGGCGTGTCTTGCGCACCGACGTACGCAAGGTATCCATATCCAGCGGCGCGAGGCTGCGCAGGTCTACGACCTCTAGCGAGACGCCCTCGGCCTCGCCCTGTTCCGCCGCCGCCAGCGCCGTCTGCACCGTCGGCCCATAGGCGATCAGCGTCGCGTCGCGTCCCTCGCGCACCACATTCGCGCGGTCGAGTGGCAGAGGTGTAGCAGGCAGCTCAACATCCTGGCGCATCCAGTAGCGCGCCTTCGGCTCCAGAAAGATCACCGGGTCGGGGTCCTGTATCGCCGCTGTCAGCAACCGGTATGCATCCTCTGGCGTCGAGGGCGTCACCACCTTCAGGCCAGCGGTATGCGCATAGTACGTCTCTGGACTTTCGGAGTGCTGCTCGATGGCGCCGATATTGCCGCCATACGGAATGCGGATCACCAACTGCATGTTGACTGCGCCGCCGGTTCGGGTGTGATACTTGGCGATGTTGCTCGTCACCTGCTGGAACGAGGGATACGAGAAGGCGTCGAACTGCATCTCCGCGACGGGGCGAAACCCCTTCATCGCCAGCCCCAGCGCCAGCGCGGCAATCGTCGCCTCCGCCAGCGGTGTATTGAAGACGCGCTCCCGGCCGAACTCGTCCTGCAAGCCGTCGCTGACGCGAAAGACGCCGCCGAGCTTGCCGACATCCTCGCCGAACATGACGACGTGATCGTCGCGTTCGAGCGCATCGTGCAGCGCCAGATTGAGCGCTTTCCCCATCGTGATGCCGGTCATTCGGCGCCTCCCTGTTCCAGTGACGCCGTAAACTCGTCGCGCTCGCGCAGCAGCGCCGCAGGCGGGTTGGCAAATACCAGGTTGAAGACGCTTTCGGGGTGCGCGGGCTGCGCCGTCAGCACCGTCTGGCGCATGGCGGTGGCACGCTCCTCGGCCTCCTGCGTTACCAACGCCACGAAACTCTCATCGAAGGCGTTACGCTGACGCAGGCGTGCGGCGCAGCGCTCGATGGGGTCTTTGTCTTTATCGCGCCACGGTTCCACGTCTGCGTCGGTACGGTAGCGGGTGGGGTCATCCGAGGTCGTATGCGGCTGCATGCGATAGGAGACCGACTCGACCAGGAACGGGCCGTTCCCCTCACGCGCGTGCTTCGCGGCGGCCTTCACCACTGCGTAGACGGTGAGCACGTCGGTGCCGTCGATCCGCACGCCGGGGAAACCATAGCCCGCCGCGCGGTCAACGACACGGCCAGACACCTGCTCATTTAGCGGCACCGAGATGGCCCACTGGTTGTTCTCGCAGAGAAAGACGACCGGAGCCTGAAAGACGCCCGCGAAGTTCATCGCCTCGTGCCAATCGCCTGTGGAGGTTGCCCCCTCGCCAAAGCCAACCAGCACAGCGGTCTGTTCGTGATCGAACTTGCAGCCAACAGCGAAGCCGACCGCGTGGGGTACCTGCGTACCCACCGGGATGATGAACGGCGCGAAGCGGTACTCATAGGGGTTCCACGAGCCGT
>JAICKD010000708.1 GCA_025928125.1 Ktedonobacterales bacterium | reverse complement strand
GTAAAAGTTCCAGCAATCGCGTGTTGGATGACTTGAACTATCGTCCGCTCCGTCGCCTGGGGCGCCAGCAGGAAACTGATCAGCAGGTTGGTATCGAGGAGGCCACGCAGTGACAATCCCTTTACTCTTCGAACCGCACCTTACCATCCTGCTGGAGTTCAGCCAGGGTGTTATTCACCACTTGCCGCGCTAATACCGCCGCCTGGTAAGCGTCAAGTTCCTGATTACGGTGCGCCAATTCCTGTTGCAAGCGTTGCAAGGTCGCTCGCGCTTGCTCGCGTCGGCGTTGTGCTTGCCATTGCTGCAATTCCTCATAGGCGCGAAACGGAATAATGGCGGCGGTCGGCACCCCCGGTTCTCCACGATTACGGCCTCCTGATCGCGCCGGATCTCGGCGAGAAGCGCACCGAGCCTGTTCTTGGCTCCCGACGCCGTCACCGTTTTGGTCATGGCCTACACCTCAATTATTATCATATGAGCCATGTGGAACATTCGCTTGCTCGCTTGATGAGTATACCAGCCAATATCTTGTCCATCGAGATAGCCAAAAGACAGCCAGATCTGGCTGAATGGATGTTCCTTCCCGGCCGTGCGAGGTGCGCTCGCTCGACTTACTGGATTTCAATGAGAATTCTTCTCAAAGAAAGCACTGTGATACGGCACGATCTGGCCGGGCGCTTACTGGTTCGATGGCTGGGTATCCGGCCAGCCGAAACTATCGAACCACACGTTCCGGCGATAATTCACGAGCGCCTGCCGGACGTAGGGAATGACGTTTGCCGGGAGGTCGTTGAGGTCGTGCCAGACCAGCTCGTCGCACTTATCCGGCTCGGCGTTGATGATCGCGCCAGACCATCGGCTGGTCGCCAGGAAGAAATGGATGTACTCGTCGCCTTCCCAGCAGTGCATCACGCCGACGACGGCGAGATCGGCAGGCGCGACGGCGATGCCCGCTTCCTCGCGCGCCTCGCGCGTGATCGCCGCAATGACCGTTTCCCTACCGTCGAGATGCCCGGCGATCACGCTGTACTTGCCATCTTCGTAGCCGGTGTTCGCGCGCCGGAGCAACAACACCTGCTGGCCGCGCGGTCCCGCGCGCAGTAAGAAGAGGTGGACCGACGCGGGGAGCTGAAAGCGCGCTTGCCGCTGTTCGCCAATCGTCATTGCGTCCTCATGCAGTGAATGTTCCCTTATCTGCCTTTTCTTTGTCTACTCCAATATCTCCGCACACTGTTGTTGTTGGAACTCAGCCATATTGGTGGTGAGGCATCGTAGCGCCTGCTGTGGGTGGCGGCGAAAACTCAGAACCACGCGCAGCATGTCGATCACGCCGAGACGATAATCCCGTTGGCACGCTGCCCACGAATACGCTGTTACCCCATGCGCGAGCAGCCGCGCGTGATATTCACTCAGGATCGCCTCGCCCAGGTGTTGCTGCTCCGGCGCAAGCGACCGTGTCACGAGCGCGGCAATATCGCCTGGCCCCCACCAGCACCGATACACATGCCAATCAATCAGGTAGACCAATTCCTCTGGCTGCCGTGGGAACAGAAAGTTTGCGCTATGGTTATCGGGATGGCAGAGCGTGAGCGCGCTGCTGCTCTGCACCCGCTCGCGGAATAGCGCGGGGGCGCGAACCAGATAACGCTCGAAGATGCGCCGCTGCGCGGACGTCAACTGGTCGCCAAGCCAGGTTGCCAGTTCCTCATAGCGCGCCTTAGCCAGGGCGAACGCGTCCTCCACGGCTGCCGCTGGCGATTCGCCCAGCAACGCGCCCAGCCCAGGATATTCCCACCACCGCGCGTGCAAGTCCGCCAGGGCCGCCACTATCGTCATCAGGCGGGCGTGTGTGAGCGGGCCATTGACCCAGGCGCGATGCGTCACCGAGACATCCGCGAGGAGCAAGAACGCCGTGTCGGCCACGACGCCAGAGCCATACCAGGGAACGCAGGCGAGCGTGGGCAGGCGTGGGGTCAGCATCGCATAGAAGCAGCTCTCGTGTTCGGCTGCCGCCCGATACTCTGGTTTGGTCAATTTAAGGAAGAGTTGTCTGGGAGCCGTCGCAGGCGCTTCGGGCGAGTAGCCGACCGCGAGCCGGATGTGCCTGGCTGGCATCGTTTCGGACGTATCCAGAACATCAATGTGGCGCACCTGCCCGTGTGCCAGGTGCCCATGTATGTGCAGCACCTCGGTCAGCCAGGTGGGAGTGAGAAACGTCAGAAACTCAGCCACAGAGTCCTTTTCTTCCGACCCGCTCGATCACCCTCATCCCGCCGCGCGCAAGCGGCATCGCTCTCATGTCGTACGGGAGAAGGAAAGGACACCCCCACCAGTGATTATACTCACGGGCTTGCCATCGGCACGCTGCATTTCAGGGAGAGTTTCTTTTGGCGAGGCGTCACACGCAGCTGCTGGTAGAGCCCGAGGTAACGGTCCGCC
>JAICKD010000030.1 GCA_025928125.1 Ktedonobacterales bacterium | reverse complement strand
GTTGATCCCATCTGCCGCGAGCCGAGCAAAGAACTTCGCAAACGCTGCATCGTAGTCGTGCAGTTGCTGCACATAGCCAGCCTCGCCGGGACCATACGCACAGTGGATGTTGCCAGCGGTACCGTGGCCGTCGTGCGCATCCGAGACATATGCGTAGGTGATCGGGATGCCAGCCTCCTGCATCTGCGCGACCCACGAGAGCGAGACCGTCGCCTCCATCCCGTCAAAGCCGGGGAAGCCGATGTGTCCCGTCGCGTCCTGGATCACATTGCCGTTAAGGTCGGTCATTGGGCCATTGGGATGAATGACCGGATCGACATACTTGGCTCCGAACAGGCCATTGTAGCCGCTGTAGCCGCCCGGCTCATCAGGAAGCTGATCCGGCCGACCATGGTTCGCGTCTGCGCAACGCGACGACGCCTGGGCGCAGTGAACGCCGACACCAACAAAGTCGGCGAAGGCTTGCCCAGGATTCGCCGCGACCTCCGCGGCCTCGGGTGAGTTGGCGCCAAAGACCGTCGGGATATCGATCGCGGTGTTCTCGAGGACCGTGTTTGCCGTACCCACCGTGCCGAAGTCGCAGCCAGCGCGCGTGAAGGGTACCCACGGCGCTGGGGCAATCTGGCCGTTCTCGTTGATCATCTCCGGCGTCGTATCGGTTGTCGAGCCAGCGGGATCGAAGAGGGGGGCTGTCCAATACGCGAACGAGACGCCGGTGCGCGTCGTCCCGTCGGTTTTGAAATAGCGGAAGCTATTCGACACCGGCTGGCCCATGCGATCAGGGTAGACGCCAGTAAGCGTCGTCAGAATACCCGTCGCGGTGTGCGAGATCAGCGCCGTATGGTCGTTTGCCAGCAAGACGCCATTGTTGGTGATAAAGTTGAGCAGGTGCGGCATCTGCTCCAAGTCGGACGGCACGTTCGGATTGTCGCGCTGGAAGTGCGTGTTGTCGAACTGAATGGAGATGACGTGCTTGATGTTGCCCTTCGCTGAGTTGAGCGTGCACCCGCTCGTCGCCTGCGCGATGGGTGTTGGCTGAGGGAGCACGGAGACAGCTAGCGCTCCGAGGAGCAACGTCGCGAGGGTTCCCATGCGGATGACGTGGGAAATGGAATACCGCCAGGGCCGTACAATTCGATCCATGATTGTGCCTCCTAGGGGCCATTTCAGCGGAGCCCCAACTAGGCCGGTTTGCTGCTTGGAGATAGCAGACTGTGAAGCCGGCGGGGCAGATCGAAGAGACGCACTATGCATGCTTCACGGCGTCAGTGTTTCGCTTGAGCGCCTCCTTGGCTATCAAGGGTATCAAGGTAGCAGAAATGGACGACACGTCAGCGTCTATGCCTGTATCCGCAGCGATGCTGCCGCTACCTCCTTTCTCCGATCCTCCGTGCCGCGATACGATGCGGGCCGATCAACAAGGCGTGCCTTCGCTCATGCTAGGTTTGCCGCGCATGCGTCATGTCTCCTCCCATCTCATCCTACCAGAAGGAGGCAAGAGGCAAATGGATGACGCGCCAACTCCCGCGGAGCGCGCCTGCTCATCGGCAGGTCCTCCGGCGTCTCAGCGCAGTGAAAAGCGCGCCCCGCCTTCGTATGACGAGACGCGCCAACTATATTTCAAAAGCTTACAGGGACATGTACGGCTATGGGGCGCTCACCTGCCCAACATTCAGATGGTGGCCAAGATCGGCGCCGGTCCAGACCAGAACGACCGTGAACGTCAAGCCTCTCCAGCCGAGCTCAGGTCCGCCAAGCGCCCACTCGTCGAGCGTCGCTTTGTTGCTGGCGGGTCTTTCTTCATCACCACCGCAACACGCTCAGTGACGAACTGGTCCGTTGTAAGCGAAAGCGTCGTATCGGACGCCAGAGAAACCAACTTCCTGAGTGGTGAGCGCTCAGCCCTCGTAGACGATCTTGATCTCATTGGTGACGGATGCGATTCCCGGCGCTGATAACGCGGTACGCTCAGCCGCCAACTTCTCCGCGAAGGAGCGCACCTGGCCTTTCAGGGTTGCGGCGTGGCCGTGAACCTCGACGGTAATGCGGTGGGCATCGGTCTCGGCGTTGCGCACCAACGCCTTTTCGATCTTCTGCTTGATGTCACTGGGCAACGCACGGACGGCAACTGTCACCCAGTTGGTCACGCCTTTGATACCCGCCAGACGGCGAATGGCGCGCTCCGCGGCCTCCCGCTGAAACGGCCATTCAACCTCACCTTTGAGCGTCACATATCCATGCGAGACCGTGATATCAAGCTTGTCGGTCTGGATGGCGGCATCCCATTTCAGGGCGTAGAGCGCAGCAAGCGCCAGATCGCTATCGGTTCGCTCGGCGCTGGTATGCGGGCGCACCTCAATATCGTTGGCGACGGCATGCGCACCCTTGACCCGCAACGCGGCATTCTGCGCCGCAAGACGCACAAGGTAGTTGTCGACGAGTCCGGTAAGGGTCACCACGCCTTCCTTGACGCTCACGCCAATATCGCTCACGTTGATGTGTTGATCCCAACTCATTTCTTCGAGCACATCCTGCTGGATTTCCACGTCGCTTCGGATTCTTGGCGTCAACATGGTCATGGGGTATCCTCCCTTTCATGAACTGGAGGCCGCTGCCCGGCGGCGCCAAGGTTGCGCGAGGCGCGGCCCACGCAACCTTCACTCTAAAGGGGCGTCATCTCAAACACGGCACAAATCCGCCGGGTGAAGTCACTACCGTGGCACAAACGCGGATGGTGAACGGCGGGGAGCTGACTGGAGATATGATGGGGCATCGTTGTGATTTCAGAGACGCGACTCGTGACGGATTTGTGAATCCAGGGGAATACGATGGACGCACGGCAAACAAGGAAGACAAAGGGGCAAGTTAACCCGGAAAAAGCGCAGTCTATGTGTCACACAGAGTTTCTGGAGGGCAAGATATGCTGAAGCGAATTCTCGTGCCGCTCGACGGGTCGGACCGTGCTGAGCGCGCTATGACCGTGGCCGCCCGCCTCGCGCGTGGGTCGGAATGCAGTATCCTTGCGTTGCGGGTGGTGGCGCTTCCGCCGTTCCGACTGGCACGCTATGGCGAGCCTGCCCAGATAGCGCTCGCGGTCATCGACGTTGCGCGCGAAGAGGCCGATGAATATGTGAGAAGCCTTGCGCTACGCCCAGAGTTCAGGGATATCACGGTTGAAACACGTGTCGTCGAAGGCCATGTCAGCGAGGAAATTCTGGATGTCGCGCGCGATGAGACGTGCGATATGATCGTCATCTGCACGCATGGCTACAGCGGACTCAACCGCTGGCGTCTCGGGCGAGTCGCTACCCAGGTCGCTCGCCATGCGTCGGTTCCGGTGCTCGTCGTACCAACGCACGATGAACGGGAGGCAAGCAGAGCGGTAGGCGATCCTGTTCGGCTGCTGATAACGCTCGATGGCTCCGCGCTCGCGGAGGCGGCGATTGCGCCGGGGCTGGATATCGTGCGGGCGCTGGCGGCGCCCGAGCATATCACGGTCCATCTGTTAGAGGTTGTCGACTTCTTCGCAACGGTGATGGCCGATACAACACACCAGGATGCTTCGTCGTCTGTCGTCGGCGCGGAAGAGCAGGCGCTTCAGGCGGCTCGCGCCTATCTGGAGACGGTAGCTCAGCGCATCCACGAAGAACATCCAGGCGTCAACGTTATAACAACCGCTGTGCTGGCCTCGGATGTCGCGGACGCTATCATCAATATGGCCGAAGACAGCCTCGGCTACGACTTCATCGCGATGGCGACTCATGGGCGTGGAGGATTGCAACGCTGGGCGCTGGGGAGCATCACCGAGCGCGTGCTCCATACGACACATCTGCCGCTCATCATCGCCCGCTCGCCAGGCGCAGTGTAGAGCGCCAGGGTGATACGATGTGGGCCGAGAGGGCGCCAGGTGTGGGAAGCGTCTTTTCGACGGCGCTACCCCTGGCCACATCGGAAATCCACATGTCTTGGTATTCGCGGGCTAGTCAGTTCTTGCCCAGAATCGCCTTCTTGAGCATGTCGGGGATGAGGATGTGGCATATGCGGGGGGAGAATCATCGGCGCAAGGTGAGGGCGGCTAACCACCGACGGGCCAAGATGGTGATCCATCCGCGAATGCTCGGATGAACTGAGGCGCATGATATGAATGGTCAGTTCTATTCCATCGCGAGCGATTTCCAGCGGGCGGCGATCATCCAGGTTGCCATGCGGCGGGCCGGTGAGATTGCCCGAGAAAGCTTCTATCATGGGCTGATGGTAGGGGATCTGGGTGAGGCGGAACTGGCGCTTTTTGCCGAAGACGCCTGGGGTCGCTTCAGCACGTCGGTGACATTCGACTATCCCGACTACGCGCATGATCTGTTTCTGCGAGCCTACCGAATGGCATACCACGCCCATGCGGACGACCTGCCGCGAGGGATCCATCCCAATACCTATGTCCTTGCGGAATTGCTGGAAGAAGAGATACGCCAGGAGCACAATCATCGCTGAGTTATGCGCCTGTACCTGTCTTGGAGATTGGCGCGGCAACGAGCGTTACGCTACGGTGAGCTGCTAAATACAGGCGGCTTCGTGATGTCCAGGTGAACTTCCAGCGTCCCCGCGCCGTACTGTGCAGTCAGCGGGAAGCCGCTATTGCGCAGCACCTCGATCATGCGCGCGTTGCTGCCCATGGTGATCGCGACAAAGGTCACTATACCTTTCGTGCGGGCATAGGCTGCCAGACGATGCAGCAGCGCGGTCGCGATGCCACGCCCCTGCCAGGCGTCCGCTACGACAAACGCCACCTCCGCCGTCGTGTCTTCGATACGGTCGTAGCGGACAACGCCCAGAATCTCTTCTGGCACCGCTGAGCCAGTTGTCGCGAGGAGCGCCATGCGATTGACGTAATCAACGTGCGTGAAGTGTTCGGCATCTGGAGCGGGAAGCTCTGGAAGCAGATGGAAGAAACGAAATATAATGGCGTCGGACGAGAGGTGGCGGTGAAACGCCCGCAATCGCTCGTCATCATGCGGCCGGATCGCCCGAACGTGGATGACATGACCATCATGCAGTTGTAGTGGACCCTCGATCCGCGCGACATCACGTGGAAGTCGGAATGCATGATCCCTGGATATGCTCCGTCGGCGTATGTCTTGCGTGTTCATATGTGAGCGTCTCCTCACGGCTCGACGACAGGAAGAGCGTAACCTCCGCGGGTCGGCCCCAGCGAGATCCCAGTGACGGAAGTCCCTGCGTCCTGCGCGTAGGCCACGCGGAGTTCTTCCGCACAGATTGCGCTCATATCATCAACCGCCTTTCGTCTGCAAGCGGACGAACGACATCACTGGCACATGCGCCCGCTGCAGCGCATAGCTCGCGACGCCGCTTATATTCATGAGCATAGGAGACGCTGCTCACAATGGGGTCATAGGGCTCGTTCCCAACGTCACAAACGCATCACCGCCACGCTCCCGCTGGCGGACGCGATGTTTCATAGAGGGCGCCGGGAGAGGGGGCCGGGCGAGATAATGGAATAGTGGCAGAGAAAGAACAGGCAACCCGCCGGTACTGATGCATTGGAATGAAAAGAGGCGACAGGGTGACCTGGAGCACGGCAGGCGAGGGGGTAAGCGTAGTAGAGTCGGGAGATCGTATCTTCGTGCAGAGGGCCTGCGCAACGCCGACAGCGCTGCTCCAGGCGCTGATTGAGCGGGGTGACGAGTTGCGCGACGTCGAGATCGTTCACCTGCATACCTACGGCCCGACGCCATATACGGACGACAAATGGGCGGGCCACTTTTCGCTGCGGGCGCTCTTCGTCGCCGAGAACACCCGCGCCGCCGTCAACGCTGGCCGGGCCAGTTATACACCCATCTTCTTCTCCGATGTGCCAGCGCTCCTCGCGCGAGGGAATGAGCTTGCGGTCGATGTCGCCTTCATCCAGGTCTCGCCGCCAGGCGCCGCCGTGACCACCTCACGAGCGCACGTCTATTACGTCGTGACGGAGTACGGCATCGCGGCGCTGCATGGGCGCGACCTCGCCGAGCGCGCCAGAAGCCTGATCGCAATCGCCGCGCCTCAATTCCGGGAACAGCTGGAGCGCGCCGCATCAGCCCTCCATCTGATATAGATTTCTGTTGAGCGGCTACCGACTGCCTGATGAACCGTGCGCCCGAGATTCAGACGCTTGCAGGCATTCAGTAGCCCTCATCGAAGCGCCACGAGCGCGCCTATTTCTGCCCTGTATGCGCCAGGAGCAACGGTGTTTTGCCGTCCCGTAGGACGCGATCAGTCACCCCGCCGAACGCCAGGCGCCCAATACCAGCCTCACCATTCGTCGCCATCAGCACCAGATCGCATTCGCCATCCTGCGATGCTTCGACAATGCTGGCCGCGGGATTCTTGTTGTCGCGCACCAGCACGCTGATGGCGCAGTCGCGATCTCCGAGGCGATCCAGACGATCCACGAGGCGCTGGCGCACCGCGGCGAGGTAGTCCTCGCACATCTGGCGGCCAGCCTCACCATCGCGCGGGTCAGCCACACGCAGCAGCGTAATCGTGCGTAACACTGCGCCCGCAAGCTGTGGCACGAGCGAGAAGACAGGCGCCTCAGCCACTGGCGAGCCATCGAGCGGAATGAGCGCGTGCGAGAGACCCTGATCGTGGGCCAACTCATGGAACGAGCGCATGAGCAGCACCGGCGCGACACCACCGCGCACCAGCCGATCAGCGACACTGCCGAGGGCAAATCGGGCAAGGCCAGTGCGCCCATGCGTCGTCATCACAATGAGCATGGATCCAAGCTCTTGCGCTGTGTCGAGCACGCCAGACGCCGGATCGCCTCGCCCCAGGTGGGCCTGGGTATGGATGCCACGCTCGCGCATCTTCGCGGCGGTGGAGGCCAGATACTTCTCAACCTCCTGAGCCCGCTCGGTGTCGATCCGCGTGTATACGTCGCCTGGGATGTACGGTCCGCCGCCGATGTATGGTAATACTGTTGGTGGCACGATCGAGACGAGATCGAGTTGCGCTGAGAGCTGTTGGCATAAGCCTTCCGCAACGGGAAGCGCCTTCGCCGCAAGCTCAGATCCATCCAGAGGAACAAGAATACGCGCTTGCCCCCCATTACCCATCGTCTCAGGTTCCGGCGCGTTTGTAGTCATCAGTGTCACACTTTCTTGTGATACGAAGCCGCCCGTTGTTTCGCAACGCATGGTGCGCGACTCGCCAACCTGTTTACTTTCCCCACGTAGGAGTTGTGCGCACTGTCCATGCCAGCCTTGTCTCATCACGGAACAGCCGCGAATATCCGCGTTCGGCTCTGTGGCTCACCGCCAGATCGCGACGTAGATCACCCTTTGGCAAGCATCATCCCCACGCATCACATCACGGTTACTCTGACGATCACCCTCAGCACAATCGGGTCACGGAGACCCATTTCCGATAGCTATTTCGCCGAGACGTGCAATTTCCCCAGGCATCCACCTGAAGGGCGCTGTGTTGGTGTATCCAGGCGTTGTGGCAGACGACGGGAGACTGCATCATATCCCAGTTGAAGGCATTTCGCTTATCTCGAATTCACGTCAATCAACAGTGAGCCTGAGAGTGTCCTGCGCTACTGCCAATGGTATTTGTGACGAATTAGCTAAGAGCGATCAGCCTGGCTAGGCGCTCCATATCTGGTAGTGCGGCGGCTACCAGGTTGATGTGTTGCAACTGCTGTGAACTCAGGTGACTAGGCCTGCTGTAGTCTACCAGCGGATGCACGATGCGATTGCGCAGATGTCGGAGAGTTTTGACTTTATTCGCATCGAATGTCTTGTCTGCGGATGCCTGCCTTTCGATTTCCTTGTCGAAGGGAATCCCAGTCAGAGCTTTACCCGATGGGGATGGAGCAAATTGCTCAACTGCCTTGTAAAACTCTTCAAAACGCACGAATGGATCTGCTGAGCGGAGTCCACGGGCATAATGATTAATTGCTGACCTCTTAGCAGATTGCTTGGTCACAAATGTGACATCGAAAGCCTTGCTTAGAGCGATTGATGTGGGTACTGAACGCTGATTGGTCGTACCGTTCCGAAGTAATTGTGCCTCTTCCTGCGGTGACTCTGCGATCACTTCCGCCGAATTGCCAACAAGCTGATAGGGAGATATCGCGTCAACTCCAGAATCAGCGAGAATGAGGTCAGCGACATACGATGCAAGGGCAAAAACACGCTCCTCGATATCCGGTATCCATGTGAGAACTCTGTTGGTATTAGGATCAATTTCTGGCTGGACGCCTTCGACAACAAAGGTAACCCCAGAAAGTACATTATGGGCGCTTACTAGTTCTACGTGAATCCCGTCAATTGCCAAGGATAAGGGCTTGCCTGTCAGGTCAACGGATTGCGTGGCAGGAATGTGAAATACGAATTTCATTGCTGCTCGCCCCTGCATTTGAGCGCCCTCTGATTATTCAGAAGGCGGGCCGTTGGCTGTCAAAACAACAAAAGGCTGCACTTTGATTAAGTGCAGCCCAGTCGAAATCAAGTAAAAATCAAGACATACTGTGGTGAGCCCCCAGGGACTCGAACCCTGAACCCGCTGATTAAGAGTCAGCTGCTCTGCCAATTGAGCTAGAGGCCCATGCGCCGCGAATGCACATTCCTCACGGCACGCTCAATAGTACCATATCGCCGCTGGCTCCGCAAGGGCGCGCGGACAGAGTCAGCGGCGAATTCCGTTCACCTGTTTGTCAGGCAACTTGGGCGCTGAGCGGCGCCGCAACCGCTACACGCTCGAAGTACTCGCTGCCCAGCAGGTCACGCACGAGCGCCAACGGGAACATCGCCGGATCGATGGAGAACTGCGAGCGGTGGGCCGCCAGCGCCGCAATCTTGCGGTCGATCTGGGCCGAGATATCCACGCCAATGAGCCGCTCAAATTCCTGCCCGTCGCCATCCGACGCGCCAACGGCATCGCCACCCAGCCGCGCGTCGCCACCACGCCCCGCGAACGCGCTCGGCGCCTGCGATGAGAGCACCAGACACGTCACGGTGTCCGTCGCCACCATCGAGGCCTCGTGCGGAGTGTGCCGCGCGAGCGCCCGCTCGCCGAAGAATTCCCCTGGCCCCAGCCGCCGGAGCACCTGCCGCGTTCCGTCGTCTTCCTCGCGGACCGCCTCGACGCTGCCCGTCACGATCAGATAGAGGCTCGACGCTGTCTCGCCCTGCTCCACGATGGAAAAGCCTTCTGGGAACCACTGCGTCTCGACGGCATCGTCGGCGTAGCGCATCAGAGTTGCCTCCTCGGCCAGCAGCGTAAACCCACGGATGAAGCTCGACGTCCCCCGGAAGCTTGCGCCGCGCTCGGTGAGCCAGTCCGCCAGGCTGCGGCAGATCAACTGGTGCTGGCGTGGGAAGGCGCTGTAGTAGAGGTGCGGCGCGCGGCCATCTCTCCGCGCGACCAGCTGGCAGGCCAGTGTGGTGGCGGCGCTGATGGCGATGTGATCGGGATGCTCGTAGCCGCCATCCAGGCCGAAGGTGACGACAACATCCGGCCTGAAATCATCGATCCGTGCCGCCACGTCGTGCGCGAGTGTCATCACGCCCACGTCTCGCAGTGTGCCATCCAGGTAATCCAGACACTCGACCCATTGGACGCCAAGCTCATCACATGCCAGGCGCAGCTCGTGCTCGCGGACGGCGCCCAGCGTGCGGCGGGTGGCGGCGCTCGCATCCTGAATCTGGCCCGCCTCGCCGCGGGTGGCCGAGAGGACCATCGCCTCACCGCCTGAAGCGACCCAGCGCGCCACGGTCCCACCCACGCAGAAGACCTCATCATCTGGATGTGCGAAGACGCATAACAGTCGGGAAGGTCGGTCTGTGGTCATCGGGTAGAGGCTCATGGCGCTCGCTCCTCTCATCGTGAGTGGTGACTGTTGATGGTGTTGTTCCGCATTTCTCTGTGCTATGTCATTCTCCGCGAGCCCACGAGAAACGGAGACCGCGCCGACGTATTTGAGGAGCAGAGAACCACCTTTATACGGCCAGAAAGGCGCCATTTTGATGGGACGCGCATGTCAGTCTACTGGCAGTTTAGTGCGTATGCCGACGACTGCTGCTTGGTGAACCTACCTATGTTATCCTGAACTAAAGCCTGTCAAGGGGCAGGATAAGGACAAGCGTTGATTCATAGGATAGGAGTGAGTATGCCTAACACAACACGAGGTCGAACGGCGCCAGAATCGCCGAGAGCCGCTAGATCCGCTTTAGAACTCCTTTTTGCGACTGCCGCAGCAGTAGCAGGCGTGGCTGGCATAGCCTATTTCTTGTTCGCACCGCGCCTTGCTATTGGAACTACCTCGCCCCTTTGTAGGTTCGATGGGTCTAATTCGCCGACGTTACCGGTTTGTGACACATCTCCACCGTCAACGATCGTGCATCAAACGCTTGTCGAGACGAGTTTTTCTCTGGGGTGGGCCGTCTACTTTACGTTGCTGGCGGTTCTCATGGTAAGTATCCCGGTAATGACGATACTGTACATCCGTACTCGCGCTCCATTGTGGCGATGGGCGCTCATCGCGGTGGCAGCGTTGGTCCTACTTGGCTCGGCGCCTGTCGAGGATTCCCTGCGTTTCACTAGCCTGGTTGGCATAGCGCAGGGCGGCAGGTCGCTGTTGCCGGGCGTCGTTCTTGGCGTCATTACCGCAATCATGGTCTTTTTCGATAGCCGCGTGCCTTCTGCTACCTCTAGCAATGGACTGGTCGCCCAGGGGTAAATTGGCGAGTGTCGGGTGATCCTCGAACAATCGTCAAACGAAGGTGCGGCGTCGGCACGATACCGCGAGACCCAGAAATGTGTGGCCAACACGCCGTCATCGCGCAATGGGGGTGCGCGATGACGGCGCCGCCTAGCGCGGGGTACCCGGCGTGACACCCTTGGTAGGCGCGGAGCCGCCGCCAGCGTAACCACTGGCCGCGCCGGGGCGCACCAGTTCGCGCACCACATCTTTGATGTGGCCCGACGAGAGGCCGATCAGCTCGCGCAGAATCGCGGGCGCGCCGTGTTCGATAAACCGGTCGGGCACGCCGATAATCCTGAGGCGCACGTCGTCCAGCCCGTGCGCGTGCAGCAGTTCCGCCACGGCGCTGCCGAATCCGCCCGCCACGGCGCCATCCTCGATGGTGACCAGCGTATGGGTTGCCCGCGCCAGCCGCAGAATCAGCTCTTCGTCCAGCGGCTTGGCCCAGCGGGCATTCACCGCCACCGCACGGATGTTGTCTTCGGTCGCCAGCTCGCGCACCGCCTGCTCCACCGCCGGGACGAGGTGGCCATAGCCCAGCACCGCGCATTCGGCCTGCTCGACCTCAGACTCCGACGAGAGCAGCTCGGCCTTGCCGATGGGCAGCTCGTGGAAGTCGTCGTCCATGGATACGCCGACGCCCTTGCCACGCGGATAGCGCAGCGCCACCGGCCCATCCATTTGCAACGCGGTATAGAGCATATGGCGTAGCTCGTTCTCATCCTTCGGCGCCATCACCCGCATGTTGGGGATCATCCGCAGGAAGGCGATATCGAAGACGCCCTGCTGGGTGTGGCCGTCCTCGCCGACCAGCCCGGCGCGGTCGATGGGGAAGACGACGTGCAGATTCTGCACGCAGACATCATGAATCACCTGATCGAAGGCGCGCTGCAAGAAGGTGGAGTAGATCGCCGCCACCGGCTTCATCCCGCCGCACGCCAGCCCCGCGGCGAAGGTGACCGCGTGCTGCTCGGCAATGCCCACGTCGAAGAAGCGGTCGGGATAGGTCTGCTGGAACTCGGTCAGCGCCGTCCCCTCAGACATCGCCGCCGTGATAGCCACGACCTCGGGATCGCGCTTCGCTAGCTCGATCATCGCTTTGCCAAAGACGGCAGAGAACGTTGGCGGCCCATCGGACTTCTTCAACTCGCCGGTCTGCGGGTCGTAGGCGCCGGGACCGTGGAACTTGGTCGGCTCGGCCTCGGCGAAGTCGCATCCCTGGCCCTTCTTGGTGATGACCTGAACGAAGACTGGACCCTCCATCTGACGCGCCTTGCGGAAGACCTCGACCATCTCCTGGGT
>JAICKD010000618.1 GCA_025928125.1 Ktedonobacterales bacterium | reverse complement strand
CGAGGCGACCCGCGACGGCAAGATGATCGAGCTGACCGCCAAAGAGTTCGCCCTGCTGGAAAATCATATGCGGCAACCCGGTCAGGTGCTGACGCGGACGCAGATCATCGATCACGTCTGGCAGTACGATAGCGAGGCGCTCTCGAACGTGGTAGACATATATGTTCACTATCTCCGCGACAAGATCGACCGGGGATTCTCGCACCCCATGCTCAAGACGATGCGTGGGGTCGGCTACAAGATTGAACCGTGATATGCTCGCGCAACATTCCTTGTCACACCGCATCGCGGCGGGCTACAACGCACTACGCGACCGACTTTCGTCCGGCCGACGCACGGCCGCCGATGCTCCATCGGCCGCAATGTTCCGCCGGATTCGGCTGCGGCTCATCCTGTGGTATGCCTCGGTGCTGGCCATCATACTACTGATAGTAGGTGGGCTTCTCTACTTCGGCATGGAGCAGACCGTGATGGGTCCAGTCAATACCATCCTGACCACCACGGCTAGCGCCTATGCGGCGCCCTGGCAAAGGAGCGGCCTGGCGCCATGTCTCACCTCACGCAACCGCTTTGACGGTGGCGGGCCTCTGTTGTTCGTCGCATGTTATGACAACAGTGGATCCCAGCTTGGCCCCCCTCAGGGTCCGACTCTCCAGGCTCCCGGCTTTCTCAGCCCTTCTCTCGCACAGAGCGCACTGAATGATGGCTCAGCGAGCGATGTGGTAGATGCTGGCTCCTACGGCGGCTACGATCTCGGCGCGATCAGCCGCTATGCGGAGGTTGTGCGCGACCCTGACACGCATCAGGCGCTGGGTGTCATCCAGGTAGGCGTGCCCTCCAGTGGTGAGCTTGCCGCAATGCATGCCCTGCTGACATTGCTGCTGATCCTTCTGCCGCTGGCGCTGCTCGGCGCGACACTTGGCGGCTACTTCCTGGCTGAGCGCGCACTGGTCCCGGCGCGGTTGGCCTTCGAGCGCCAACAGACGTTTATCGCCGACGCCTCGCACGAGCTGCGCACGCCACTCACCCTGCTCCGCGCCGATGCCGAGGTGCTACTGCGCGGGCGCGCCCGGTTCGACCCCGACGATGCCGCGCTGCTCGAAGATATCGTCGTCGAGACCGAGCATCTCTCCGCCATCGCCAACAACCTGCTCACGCTGGCCCGGCTCGATAGCGGCGCGATGCGGCTGGAGCCTGATGTCGTCGATCTGGCGATCATCGCCACCGACGCCGCGCACCGGGTGGACGCGCTGGCCCGCGAGCGCGGCATCACCGTCCGGCTGGGCCAGCTAGCCAGCGTCGCGGTGCTTGGCGACCCGCAACTGCTGGCGCAGGCAACGCTGGCGCTGGTGGATAACGCGCTCAAATACGCGGGCGGCGGCAGCGAAATCACGCTCTCCACCAGCCGCGAGGGCGACCTGGCAACGCTGGCCGTCCACGATACCGGCCCAGGCATTGCCGCCGAGCATCTGCCGCTGCTGGGCCAGCGTTTCTATCGGCCCGACAAGGCCCGCGCGCGCGCCGCCGGGGGCGCTGGCCTTGGTCTCTCGGTGGTGCGAGGCATTCTCACGCTGCACCACGGCTCGCTGGACCTGGAAAGCGCTCCGGGCGAGGGGACCACCGCCATCCTGCTGATTCCAGCGATCACGCCCACGGACCACTCAGCCGACGCGCCTGAGCCTGAAGCTGAGCCTGAGCAAGAGCCAGAGCCTGAAATCACTGTTTCACCGATACCCCAAGCGGGTCGGACCAGCGCGCCGGAGCGCCCGAAGGGATGAGCGCTCCATCGTGCGATTCTCACGATCTTTCAATAGTCAGGTGATACGTTCCCACCACGACCGCCTCACGGACGACTCAGCGAGGGGCGGCGCGTAGCGAGCCTCTGAGTCGAGACGAGCCTGAGGAGCACCGCGAACACATGCGCCCGTATCACTTTTACCACCACCCACCCGATGGATTTGGCGTCTGGCACGGAGGCTGGCTAGGGTTAGCCTCGTTGGCGCTGCCACTGCTGCTGTTTATGCTACCCGTGCTGGCCGTGCTGGCGCTCTTGCTCTGGTCGGCCCGCCACAGCTTCTTCGACCGGCTCGGCGGCTGGCTGCCCGCCACACCGGGCGGACCCGCATCCGCAGTGGAAACGCTGCGCCAGCGGTATGCACGGGGCGAGATTGACGAAGTCACCTTCAACGCCATGCTCGACCGCCTGAATAGCAGCGGCCACGAGCAGGTAAACCGGAACTATACGGGGGATATAAACAGGGAGACGCGCGAAGATGAGCAGTTTCGCCCGCGCCCGGATCTCCCTATTGACTGGAGCTAGTGTCCCTGGCGCAGACGGGCAATGGCGGAACGTGTGACCTCCAGGTCGGTCTGGAGCAGCGCCTGTTTGTACTCGCGGACGAGCATCTGATAGTGCAACAGGCGCGGGCGGCGCGTCGGCCGGTCGCCATAGTCACGCAGCGCCCGCTCCATATCGGCCAGTTGCGCGTGGAGCGCCTCCTCATGCTCCTCCAGATGGCGCAGCGCAATCGCGTCTGACGTCTGGCCGCAGAAGAAGAGGCGCGTCAGGAACTCATCCTTGGTGAAGCGCGACGGCACCGGCTCCGCCAGCCAGGCGTCCAGCGCCGCGCGTCCCGCCGGAGTGAGCGAGTAGACGCGCCGGTTGGGCCGCCCCTCTTGCTGGATGGTCTCTGAGGAGACCAGTTTGCGCGCGGCGAGCGTCTTGAGCGTCGTATAGATCTGGCTGTTCCCGGCATTCCAATAGGTTGCCAGCGAGCGGTCGAAGGCGCGTTTGATGTCGTAGCCCGACATGGGGTGCGCGCCGAGCAGCCCCAGGATAAT
>JAICKD010000401.1 GCA_025928125.1 Ktedonobacterales bacterium | reverse complement strand
GAATATCTACGCATCCTGGCGTTGCTTACCACATCCTACGAGCGCCTTGGCGACTGGGAGCGCGGCGTCGAGATGGCGCGCCTCTGGCTCAGCCGCGAACCTGACCACGAACCAGCCCACCGCGCCTTGATCCGGCTGTATGCCATGGGAGGCCAATATGCCGCGGCCAGGCGCCAGTACGAGATTTGCAGGCGCATGCTCGCCGAACATTTGGGCGCAGAGCCGGACGAGGAGACCGAGCATCTCGTTCGCACGATTGAGGCTCCCTCCTTGCATACGACAACCCGCCCTCAGACGCGGTACGTACGAAGTGGCGACGCTTATCTGGCCTACCAGACCGTAGGAGAAGGCCCAATCGATCTTCTGCATTTTGGCGGATTCGTCTCGCACGTAGAGCAGCTTTGGGAGGAACCGGAGCTTGCGCGCTTCTATCACCAGCTTGGGAAATTCGCACGCATCATCGTTTATGATAAGCGAGGGATAGGCCTATCTGATCGAGTCGGTACACCAGTTACGACTGCCCAGCATGTCGCCGACGCGCAGGCAGTCATGAGGGCTGCGGGAGCATCGCGGGTGGTCGTGTTTGCCGTATCCGACGGGGCAACCCTTGGCATCACCACTGCGGTCCGGCAGCCTGAATGTGTTGCGGGTCTGGTGATATACGGTGGTCAGGCAAAAGGTGTTCGCAGTGCGGATTATCCATGGGGTCTGACGACAGAGCAATATCAGCGCTGGGCAGAGAAGCTCGTGAGAGGTTGGGGCGGCCCAGTTAACCTGGAGTATTTTTCGCCGACACGCGCGCGCGATGAACGATTTCGCCGATGGTGGGCGCAGATTCAACGCCTGGCCGCGAGTCCGGGCGCGGTGAAAGCCATCCTGGAGGGAATTCGCGACGCCGACGTTCGGACCGAGCTGCCACAGATCCGCGTTCCCACACTCGTGCTTCATCGCCGTGGTGACAGGAGCGTTCCAGTAGAGGCCGGACGGTATCTTGCCAGCCATATCCCACAGGCCCGCTATGTCGAGCTGCCTGGCGACGATCACTGGTGGTGGGTCGGCGACACGCAAGCGCTTCGCGACGAGGTCGAGCGTTTCATACGGCAGTTAGATACGAGAACAGGCTAAGTAATGTTACGGACAGTGATTGCCACCCGCTACGTCGAGCCGTTGCGGGAGGGCGGCTCGGTACCAGCGATTATCGAGGCGGACGACGACGGGATGTACGTCGTCAAGTTTCGTGGCGCGGGCCAGGGGCCGAAAGCGTTGGTGGCGGAACTGCTTGGCGGCGAGATCGGGCGGGCGCTTGACCTACCCGTCCCAGAACTCGTCCTGGTCGAGCTGGATGAGGCGTTTGGCCGCGCCGAACGCGACCCTGAGATTCAGATTCCCCTCAAAGCGAGCGTGGGCCTCAATCTCGCGCTGGACTATTTGCCGGGATCGTTCATGTTCGATCCTACGGTTCCCCGCGAGATAGATCCAATACTCGCGTCGGAGATCGCCTGGTTCGACGCCTACATCACCAACCCTGACCGCACCGCGCGCAACCCCAATATCCTGTCCTGGCATGGCAGACTCTGGTTGATCGACCATGGCGCATCACTGTATTTTCACCACGCCTGGGAACGGGCGACGCTCCAGCGGCGGCGGCCGTTTCCTACCATTCGCGATCACGTGCTGCTGCCATGGGCAACCCGACTGGCCGAGGTGGACGCGCCACTACGCGCGCGCCTGACCGATGAGACGCTGGCTAGCATTATCAACGCGATTCCCACCGACTGGCTGGCCGACGACCCAGCCATTGGCAACGCTGAAGACCAGCGCGCCGCCTACCTGCGATACCTTGCCGCGCGCCGAGATGCGTCTGAGCTTTTTGTCGAGGAGGCGCTGCATGCGCGGGCGCAGCTCGTTTGAATACGCGGTCATCCGCGTCGTGCCGCATGTCGAGCGCGGCGAGTTTATCAACGCGGGCATCGTGCTCTATTGCCGCGCGCGCTCGTTTCTCGATGCGCGGATAGCGCTGGATGAGGCGCGGCTGCGGGCGCTGGCGCCGGGCGCTAATCCCGCCGAGATCACGAGTTATCTTGAAGCTCTTCAGCGCATTTGTCAGGGTGGGCCAGGCTCCGGGCCAATCGGGCAACTGACGC
This sequence comes from Ktedonobacterales bacterium, assembly GCA_025928125.1. Classification (GTDB taxonomy): domain Bacteria; phylum Chloroflexota; class Ktedonobacteria; order Ktedonobacterales; family JADMIN01; genus DAHUXT01. The sequence goes on along the minus strand of JAICKD010000401.1, from coordinate 2,013 downwards.
AACGCGAGCGGTTCCACTGGCTCATCGCGCCGCGCAGCACCGTGATACAGACCTCGCCCGCCCACGCCGGGCTATGCCACGATCCCGCGGCGATGCTGGACCACCTGATGGCGACTGTCGTCCATATAGCCACGCCATGAAGCTGTCAATCCAAAGCAAGATGCGGGCAGTTTCGCGTTCCGCATGCCAGGTGGTACAATGGGCCGTGCTCAAAGCGCGCTAAACTCTATGCTGGGCATCAACCAGACATAGAGTGGCAATACCAGTCTCGCGTCGTGCGGACAGGGTAGGTCGTACGGTTGGCTACCGTGTCGTAGGGCAAGAGCAGCCTGAGAGGCGGGCTGCGCGGGATTAGCCTGGAAAGAAGGGCGGCGGACTTATGTCTGGACACTCAAAGTGGCAGCAGATTCGGCGTCAGAAGGGCGTCAATGATTCGAGACGCGGCGCTTTGTTCACGCGTCTTGGCCGCGAACTGGTCGTAGCTGTACGCGAGGGTGGTGGCGGCGATCCAGACGCCAACTTCCGGCTGCGCATGGCGGTTCAGCGCGCGCGCGCCGCCAACATGCCAATGGATAACATTGAGCGCACCATCAAGCGCGCGACCGGCGCTGAGGGCGGCGCCTCATTCGACGAGATAGTTTACGAGGGCTATGCGCCCGGTGGCGCCGCGATCATGATCCAGGCAATGACCGACAACCGCAACCGCACGGTCGCCGAAGTGCGCAACGCCATGAATAAGAACGGCGGCAACCTCGGTGAGGCGGGCTGCGTCGACTGGATCTTCGAGCAGACGGGCATTATCGAGATCGCGCTCGAAGGACACGACCCCGATGAGTTGTCTTTGATGGCTATTGACGCGGGCGCACAGGATGTCGATGAGCCAACGGATGGCGATGAGGCGCTTGTGGTCTACACCGAGCCGTCAGACCTCGATACCGTACGCAAGGCGCTGGAGGCGCAAAAGCTCAATCTGACGCGCGCTGAGACGGTCCTCAGGCCCAAGACGAAAGTGGAGCTTGACGAGAAGGCATCGCTCCAGACGCTCCGGCTGATTGACCGGCTCGAAGACCTGGACGATGTGCAGACGGTCTATACCAATGCCGACATCGCCGATGAGTATGCCGAAAAGTATGAGGGCTAACGCGCTGCGCCTGCCCGCGATGGAGTGTCTTGATGAGCGGTGATACACGCCGTACGATTGGCATCGACCCAGGCACCGCGCGGCTGGGCTACGCCATCGTCGAGTCGGAGCGCGGTAATCCACGGCTGCTGGCCTGTGGCGTCGTCACAACGCCCAAGGGCATGGATATGCCTCAGCGGCTGAGCAGCATCTATGATGAGCTGCGCGAGATCGTGCGCGAGCATGGCCCGGCCACAATGGCGGTGGAAGAGCTATTCTTCGCCAAGAACGTCACCACCGCCGTTAGCGTCGGACAGGCACGTGGCATCGCGCTGCTCGTGGCGGCGCAGGCGGGCATCTCGGTCCACGAATACAAGCCGATGCAGGTCAAGCAGGCGGTGCATGGCTACGGGCTGGCCTCCAAAGAGCAGGTCGGCGAGATGGTGCGCGTGCTGCTGCGGCTAGACGCTGTTCCTAAGCCCGACGACGCCGCCGACGCCGCCGCCATCGCCATCTGCCACCTCAACACGTTTCGGTTTGGGTGAAGCGGGCGATTGATGATGTTTAACAATGCGATCCGGTCATCGCGAGTGCTGGCGGCTGAAGCCGCGCCTAGGGGCCTGCGCTTCGCTCCGGCCGCAAAGCCCGCCTGCGCGGGCTCCACGGACAGACCTCGCCGATGGCCTGAACACCACGTGAATCGATATTATAGCTGAGCGTAGTAATTGAGGAGCAGACATGATCGCGGCGGTTCGTGGCATTCTCGCGGGCAAGACGCTCGATAGCGCGCTGGTGAATGTGGGTGGCGTCACGCTGCGTATCTTCGCGCCGCTCAATGTGCTGAGCCACCTGAATGCGGGCGAGGAGGTCACGCTTCATACGTGGCTGCTGGT
>JAICKD010000211.1 GCA_025928125.1 Ktedonobacterales bacterium | reverse complement strand
GCCACATAGAGCGTCTGCGGGTCGTGCGGCTGCCAGAGCGCCGTGCCGCCAGGAATCGGGCTTGCCACTCCGCCAGGAATGTTGCCGGGATTGAGCGGCGCGGGAATTGTCCCGATGACGTGCGCCGCAGCAGCCGAAGAATTGTTGCCGGGGAAGACGGAGAGCGTTCGCACGTCCCAGGCGAGCAGTGTCCCATCAGAGAGCATCAGCCACGGCAGCTCGAACGTGGCTGGCTTGCCGTTGCCCCACTCGACCGCTGTGCGCGGGCGGCGGGTCCATGACTGGCCGCTGTCGGTGGAGCAGTAGAACGGCGCGACGTTATACGCGATCGTGGTCTGGTCCAATACCAACGCGCACAGCGTGAAGGGCTTGTTCCCGGTGGGCTGTTGGACGAACGCGATGGCATCGGTCGCGCCGTGATCCCAAAGCATTTCCCCAGGTGTCGGCGTCAGTTCGCTCGCGGGCGGCAGCGATGGCAGGAGAATCCTCTCCCAATGCTGCCCGTGGTCGCCACTGCGCCAGAGCACGCCATCGGTGGTCTGCGCCAGCATCTCTCCGGTGTTTGGCTGGACCCAGAGCGCGAGGGCGCCAATAAGCCCAAACCCCGTCGTCTTCTCCGCTGAGGCGAGATTTTCGGCGATCAATGTCGCGTCGTTGAGTTCATGCCAGGTCCGCATCTGGTCAGTTGACTCGTAGATGTGCTGTTGCGGCTGGTCCTGTGGCTTGCCGTTCGGATCGGGGGTCGTGGGCGCCTTAGGATTCAGATTGCCCGTGCCATAGTAGATGTTCCGCCAGCTGGCTACGAGCTGCACTGATTGGCTTGGATCAAGTGATTGCCAATGCGTCGCGCCGTCGAAGAGCGCGAAGACACTCAGGTGTGAGGCGTTGTCCCGCTGATCTCTGGCGAGGTTGGCAATAACGGTGAGCGGATTATTCGCGTCGAATTTGAGATAGCAATAGTCGAAGGCGCCACTGACTGGCAAGTCTGGCAGCGCGATCCAGTGCTGGCCCGCATCGGTCGTGCGCCACACTCGCGGGTCGGCCTCGCCTGTCAGTTGGCAGATGTAGGCGATATTTCCATTGGCGGGCGTTACCTGCAATGTCGCGTTGGGCGTTGGCGAATTCTTCACGGCTCCCGAAATGATCGGCGTGCCGCTGCCATTCGTCATGGTGACGCCCTCGCCGTTGGTCAGCACGACGCCGGGGGGCAGCGTGACGCGCCGCCAGGCCAACTCGCCGCGCTGGACAACGCCGCCCTTGCCGAGTTGCTGCTCGCTCAGTTGATGGAAGAGCGCGAAGGCGGAGAGGCAAAGCGCCAGCACGGCGGCCACCGTCAGCAGATTGTTGATCGCGCGGCGCGGACGTCGGGCATCACGCGCGTGCTGGGGACCCGCGTGCGCTGGCGGCGCTGGAATGTCGTCAGGCACGATGACTGTGGTCCCGCGTCGGCGTAGCGGCGTGTCAGGCGATGGCGCTACGGTATCGGTCTCCACTGCTACGCGCGGTTCGAGACGCGGAGCAAGCTGCTCCCAGAATGTCTCGCCATCCCACGGCGCGATGACGTGCGTGCGCAAATGGGCCACGAGTCGCGCCTCAAGCGCATGATCGGCTGGATCGTATTGTTCCCCGCTGTCGGGGTCGTGTGGTGTCGTCATCTGGTGGTCTCCGAGGAATCCAGTGCGGTCGGCGCCATGCTGGTAAGTTGGGCGCGCAAGGCGGCGAGCGTGCGGTAGAGGCGCGACTTGACCGTGCTGAGTGGTATCCCATAGAATTCGGCAATTTCCGCGAGTTCAAGCTCGGCCTGATAGCGCAGCTTCAATAGTTCGCGGGCCTCCGCCGCCAGGCATCCCAGCGCGTTTTGTAGCGCGACATCTGGCTCGCGCGCGGCGACTTCGGCATAGGTATCACGCGGATCAAGCAGACCGTCCGCCAGGTCTTCGCCGAGCGATTGTGTTGGGATGGTCTGGCGCCGTCTGAGCATCCGGCAGCGATTGCCCACAATTGCGAGCAGCCAGGGGCGGAACGGGCGCGCCGCATCGTAGCGCGGCAGGCCGCGCCAGACGTCTATCCATGCTTCCTGCAACGCATCCTCCGCCTGTTCGCGGTCGGTCATGAGAATCTGCGCCACGCGCCAGGCGCCGGGCGAATAGGCCTCGACCAGCGCCCGAAACGCCACGGTATCACCCTGTTGCGCGCGGCGAATCATCTCCTCATGCATCGATCGATTCTCCTGATACATCCAGATGCGGCAAGAACGGAGCTCCGCTTACTATTATGCGGGATCTCGCGCGCGAGTTTCAGCGCGCCGCAATCGCCGGGAGTAGTCGGGCGTCATCGGGCGCAGGTGGAGATATTATTGCCGGGCGACCAGCGCAACGGCGACACATGGGCCGGTATTGGAGCCGATGGCAGGCCCCAGCCAGGTCTTCTGGATGATGCCGCGATAGGTACCGGCGAGCACGTTCTCCAGTTGCCCAATCGACTCGACACTGGCGCCGCAGATGAGCAGCGTCTCGAGTTCGCCCGCGTTCTCCACCAGCTCGCGCAGCCGCGCCAGTCCTCGCGCGCGCGTCCGCACCGTCTCAACGGGCGTGACTTCCCCCTGCTCGACGGTGATGATGGGATGGGCGTCGAGCAGCGTGCCTATCAGTTCTCGTGCGCGCCCGATACGTCCGTTACGGCGCAGCTGCTCGAGCGACTCGACCAGCGCATAGAGGCGGGTGCGCGCCAGAATCGAGATGGTGGTCTCGTGGATCACCGGGAGTGGCGCGCCCATGCGGGCCAGTTGCGCGGCGCGAATCACCGCTGGCCACATGCCAATGCCAGCCTGGAGCGAGTCGATGACGTCAATCGCGCTGGGCGAGAGGTGATTCCGGGCAATCGTAGCGTGTTCGACGATCTTGCTCAGGCGGCTGGAGACGTGGATCGAGACAACGGCACTCGCGCCCTGGCGAAAGGCCGTCTGATAGACGTGGTAGAACTCCTGGGGTGTGGCTGGCTCGGTATGAGGCGGCGTGCGCAAGTGGGGAAGTCGCGTGTAGAACTGCGACGCCGAAATATCGATGCCATCCCGGAGGTACGCGCCATCCATGGCGATCCAGCTTGGCACGACGAAGGCTCCAATCGCCTGTGCGTGGCTTGGCAGGATGTCAGATGCGCTGTCGGTGACGATGCGCACATGCGGGCGATTCGGTATGGGGCTGCTCTGGTGCGCCCAGGGAGATCGCGTATAGTCGCTCATGGTCCGGCACCTCACCACTCCGCACTCGCCCACTGATGTGGACGCACTGCCTCAGGCGACCATTCGACGATGATAGGGGCGATTATACACGCTGGGTGGTCGGTAGTCCAGTGCGCCTGCCAGACATTCGGGCAGGGTCAATCTCTACGGAAAAACTCGCTTGCTGGCAATGGCGCGTCCGCCTCAGCCTGGGGCTTCTCGATCTCACCCACGCGCTGTCTGCCTCGCCAGAAGAACCAGGCGAAGAGCAGCGCCGCGCCGCCATACCACGGGACCGCGATGAGCATCGGCGCCTGATAGCCCAGCGTGTTGACAATCAGACCGCCCGCGAAAGCGCCCAGCGCCCACGCAGCCTGCCAGCTGACGTTATAGACGCCATTGGCGATGACCCGCTCGCGTTCGGGTACCGCCTCCATCAGGAACGATTGCAGCGGCGGACCAGGAATATTCGCCAGGGTACTGCGGATGAGGTAGGCGAGGCAGACCACTGGTAGCACGGGAATGGCGCCCATCAGCACCAGGAACGGCAGCGCGCAGAGATGGCAGATGACAATCACGGGTACTTTGCCGAAGCGTTCGGAGAGGGGCGCCGCGATCAGCGAGGCGACCGCCAGCAGCACCGTGGCAGTGGCGGTCAGGAGGCCGTAGAGGAAGGTAGACAGGCCCAGGTGCTTGACGACGTAGAGGTTGAAATAGGGGAACCAAAGACCCGCGCCAACGCCCAACAGCGCCTGAAAGAGGCTGAATCGCCCGATGACGCCGCGCACGCCGACATATATCTGAATGCGCCAGCTATCGAGTCGCTCGCGCCAGGGATGCGCAACTCTGGGTTCGCTGGCAGTGCGCTCGCGCTGCGCTTCGCGAATGAGAAAGACCGGGATGATCGAGGGGATAGCCAGCGCGCCCAGTATCAGCAGCGTCAGCTGATACGCGCGCGCCTGCAAGCTCGTGGCCAGCAGCGGGATGTGCGCCTGAAGTAGCCAGGACTCGCTCATGGCAGAGGAGGTGAACAACGCCGGGAGCGCGCCACCGAGCACGCTCCCGAGGATGGAGGCGAGAAACTGCAAGGCGTTATTTAGTCCGTAGAGGGCAGTGCGGTCGCGGGTGGTGCTGTTGGCGGCCAGGAAGGGTGCGTTGATGACGAGCACGATAGCGACCGACGCGCCGAGGCCAATGGAGGTCAGTATCAGCAGCGGCGGTGTGGGCAGGATCAGTTGTAGAAAGATCGCGACGCCGCCGATCATATCGGACCAGATGAGCATGGTGCGCCAGCCGAAGCGATTGACCAGCCATTGCGATGGCACGATACCGAGGCCGCCGCCGATTACACCGACGACGGCCAGCAGCCCAATGAAACTTGCATCGTAGCCGAGCGCCGTGAGATAGAGTGTATAGATAACCAGCAGCGCGCCCGCCGTGATCGCCTGAATCGAGTTCGAGATGAGATAGAGCTGGGCGTTGCGGCTGAGCGCGCGGAATGGATCGACGAAGCTACTCAGCATGCCCATTCGCGCCGTTCTGCTGTGGGGCCTGCGCTGGATTGGGCGCGGCTGGCAGGTTCGGAATATTCCCTGGCGCCAGCGTATCGCCTGTCTCATCCGCGGGGGGCAGCGGCCGCCGCGCGCCGCGTGTGCCAAAGACCATGACGCGCGCGCCTGTGGTGAAGGCCTCCCAGCGGCTGTGGAACTCGGCGACGCCGCCGACCACGCGGTCACTTCCCTGGACGGCGATACCCATGTATTGCTGCGCCATGGGGCCGTACTGGCTGAGGATGGGCATCACATTGCTATGGAGCCACCAGCTCCCATAGGCGAGTGCGCCCACGATGACGCAGACGAGCAGAAGCACGAAGCACAACTCCAGCATGAGCAGCGTCCCGGCCATTTGTCCAAGCGTGTGCAGCCACTGCGGCTCAGCGAGAATCATCGGAATTCCCTCCCGCCGCCATCTCGCGCTCGATCTCTTTGCGGCGCTGCTGGCGCTGCTCGGAGCGCTTGCGCGGGCGACCGCGTCCGAAGATCGTGCTGGCGACCTCACCCGCGCCGACGACGAAGCTGGCGGTGCGCACGCTGGGCCTGACGGCGAACGCGCTGGCGGCTTTGGCCGTCGCCTGGACGGTGCTGGTGGTGTCCTTCAGCGATTCCAGCACGGGTATGATTTCATCGCGCGTACCCCGTATCGTGCGGATGAGCATAATCGTGGCAAAGGTCAGCGCGCCGAGCATGATTAGGCTGAGCAGCGCGGTAATTACCAGCACGATATCGACGACCACGGGCCACCAGCCAAAGATGGTGGCGAGCACCACGAATGCGATGATGAGGATGCCAAGCACAATCGCGCCGAGGATGATCCAGGGCCGGTATCGTTCCACGTTCTCCATCTGCGGCTATCCTTTCGGCACGCGGCGGCGCACGCCCGGAAAGTATTTGTCTTACGTGATGCAGTATGTATGCCATTATTGTATAGCGCGCGAGGAGTCCCTGTGGTTGCAAAAATCGCCTGGAGGTCTATTCGCGACGTCGAAGAGTACACGACAAAACGGAGTCCGCACGCGACGGACCCCGTTGGCGTTGCATTTTTGCCTGAGCGAATCGCAGTGAAGAACTGCTAGGCGTTCTCGGCCTGGGCTTTGTTCAGCCGGGCCATCAGCCGCGACTTGCGGCGGTCGGCGTTGTTGCGGTGAAGCACGCCCTTGCGCACGGCGCGATCGAGGTTGCTGATGGCCGTGCGAATCGCCTCTTCCGTCTCAGGAGTGCTGGCGTCGCTGGCGATGGCATTGCGGGCTTTGGTCACGTAGGTGCGCACGGTGGATTTCACCGAGGCGTTGCGGGCGCGGCGCTCTTCTTCAATGCGCATGCGCTTCTTGGCCGAGCGAAGATTCGGCATACTGGCAATTTCCTCCTGCGATACGATGCGGCCACACGGGGCCGTGATGCTCTGGCAACATGGAGGCCGTGCGCTCTATGGTATCGACAACTCTCCATCATGCGCGCGCACAGCACCGAGACAGTATATCAGATTGCCTGCGCGGCG
>JAICKD010000722.1 GCA_025928125.1 Ktedonobacterales bacterium | reverse complement strand
CGTGGCGTCACGTGGCGGGCTGGCGCATCGCCGACGAGGTGCGCCGGGCGCTCGCAACGTCTCTGCCGCTGGAGGCATTGCCCACGCAACATGAGGCGCGCCAGGCGCCGCTCATCGGCCCATCTGGCGCTCCTCTGCGTACGAGCCGCTCTACGCCACGCGCGCTCTGCCTGGCGCTGGCGTTGCTTGCGCATGCGCCACCACCGCTTGGCCTGCCACTTGAACGAGCTGGTATGAGCGATGATACCACGCCTCCCCGAACTGGCAATCCGCTTGCTCCTGGCGAACTGGCGCCCGGACGACTCACTGAAATCGCCCGCAACGCTGGTCTTGAAGCCGCTGCTGTCCGACTCGCCCGGAGGCTTCTGCGCCAGACCCGCGCGCAACATCCTTCGTCGCCGCTTGCCGACATAGCGCGCGTACCAGTAGCGGAACGCCCGCTCGTCCTGCGCGACACGTTCAGGCGCTGGCTGCGCGCCGAGTCTGCGGCCGAACTGCTCGATCTCGAAGCATCGGACGGGCTTCACATACGGTACGCGACAGCCCATCCAGCGTTTCGTCCCGCGACGATTGCGGGCGAGGTCAGAGACGCACGTCGATTTATAGCACGCCTGCTTAGCTATGCTCAACCGGAAACGTGGTATTCCCTTGAGGACTTTATCGCGCTTGCGTGGCATATACGCCCAGGACTGCTACGCGGTCAGCAGCACACCTGGGCCACACCAGTCTGGTGGATTGAGTCTGCCCACGAGAGGCGGACGTTACAACCAGACCTCCACGACGACTGGATGGCGGCGGAAGGCGCTTTCATCCGCTTACTGCTCACCAGCGCCTTCGCGACATGGGGCGCGCTTGATCTGGCCGCGCGTGAGGATGGCTCGACGGCTGCATTTCGCCTGACACCATTCGGCGCGTTCTTGCTTCAGCGAACCAATGGCCCAGCGGATGCCTCGCTGGCAGCGTTATGCGACGCCGATTGGGGACCGCCTGTGTTGCCGCTCCGCGAGGGCGCGCTGGCGGTGCAGCCGCTGGCTGCCGGGAGCGCTCTGCTCGACGCACTAGCGCTCTGGGCGACCCCAACGGCGGTGAGCGGAAAGCGCCTCATCTACACGCTGTCGTCTGACCGCGCCTGCGCCGCATTCGATCAGCAGCGCTCGCCCGCTTCGCTGGTTACCATGCTTCGTCCGCTGCATAGCCGGGCCGCCGAAAGCGTGGCAAGCCAGTTGAACCAGTGGCAGGCGGAATGGGGACACACACGCCTCACGACGGGATTCACCTTGCTGGAAGCGAGCGATGAGGCAGCGCTCGTGGAGGCGCTGGCTGCCGTACCCGAGATCGCCGATCGCTGCCGTCGTATCACGCCAACGCTGGCGCTGGCGCAACCCAGCGATGCCGAGCTTCTTCGTACGATGCTCGCACGGCGTGGCTACACCCTATAGCCAAGGCCAGAAGAGAGGCGGCCATGCCAACAGACGACGAGATAGCCGTGCCAGACGTTGAAGAGGCTGCCACCTTTCAGCGCGACCTGTATCTCTACTGGTGGGCCGCGCGCGAACTCGGCGAGCTTGGACTGACCTCTCGCGGCTTCCTCACCCGCTCGGCGTTACGACGCCTCCACTCCCACTGGCCGACCACAGATGACGACCGTCCTGAGGTGAGCGATCCACATCGCTACTATCTCCGGCGGCTGCTGGAGCGGCTGGGACTCTTGCGCGTTCCAACTGAGCCATCGAGGGTATCGGCAAATGGCGGGTTGGTGGCGGCGGACGCCGAGATCATGGCGCGCTTCTTGGCTCACCCACTGGCAGAGCGCCTGCGCATCTGCACGCGCCTCTGGGTAGCTGGCGGCTGGTGGCCAGCTGGCAGGCCCACACGTGTCGCCAGCGGATTGCATACGCCGATCCATCCGCGCATCGCGCTGGCGCGTCGCCGCCTGATCGAGGTACTGGCCGCGCTGGAGCCGGGGAGTCCCGTTGAGATTCCAGGCATGCAACTCGTCGAGGATCATGCGCCCCGCATCATCGGTGCGACGGTTCGCCGCAAGCCCCGCGACATCGCCGACGAGCGCAACGAGACCATGCGCGCGGCGCTGGCAGGGCCGCTCCAGTGGATGGGGCTTGTCGTCAGACGCGACACCAACGGAACGGTCGAGCGGACGATGGTCACAAGCCACGGCGTGCTGGCGCTGCGCAACGGACCAGACGACGCAAGCGTGCGGGAAACACCCGGACGGGTCATCATCCAGCCTAATCTGGATATCGTCGCCTATCAGCCACTTACCGCTCCAACGCTCTTCACCCTCGATAGCTGCGCCACGCGTGTTTCACTGGATCGCGTCGCGCATTATCG
>JAICKD010000651.1 GCA_025928125.1 Ktedonobacterales bacterium | reverse complement strand
GCGCGCCATGAGGCGGCGCTCGTCATCGACCGTTACGACGACGACTGGTCGCGGCTGGGCTACCTGCTGGCGCGGGGACGAGCCGACCTGCTGCCGCCCGACGCGCCCGATCACGCGGAGCTTGTGGCGCTGCTGCGGGCGCGCTATCCACAATATCAGGCGATGGCGCTGGAACAACGTCCACTGCTGACCATCACCCCCAGCCAGATCACCAGTTGGGGACCAGCATTCGAGCATCCTGACGTCGAGTTGCCGCCATCGGGGCGCGGGATCGACTTTGTGCCGCTGGCGCGTGGACGGCGCTCGGTACGGTCGTTTCAGCAACGGCCTGTGCCTCGCGCGGCGCTGGAGACGATGATCGAGGCGGCGCGCTGGGCGCCATCACCTCACGGACGGCAGCCGTGGCGCTTCGTTGTGCTCACCCGCGACGAACCGAAGGCGGCGCTGGCGGCGGCGATGGGCGCGGACTGGCAGCGCACGCTGGAGATGGACGGCCAGGAACGCGCGACGATTCAGCTCCGGCTGGAGAAATCGCACGAGCGCATCCGCACCGCGCCCGCGCTGATTCTGGCATGCCTCTATCTCACCGACCTTGACCAGTATCCCGACGCCGACCGCCAGCGCGCCGAAGAAATCATGGCCATTCAGAGCCTGGGCGCGGCGATCCAGAATATGCTGCTGGCTGCCTATGCCCAGGGGCTGGATACCGGATGGATGTGCGCGCCGCTCTTCACGCCTGAAACGGTTCGCGCCGCGCTGGGACTGGATGAGGCGCTCCAGCCGCACGCGCTCATCCCGGTTGGCTACGAAGAACGTCCCCCAAAACGCCGCCCGCACCGGCCCATCGACGAGCTGATCGTCCGCTTCGAGTGAGCGCCAGAGAGCAGGCGGCAGTGAGTAGCTACACCGCTTGACACCGTGGGCAGCGGTAGAGTACTATGAACGATGTCATCGGGGCGATTGCGCTGCGGTGATCCACGCCAAAGTGGTGGAATTGGTAGACACGCAACGTTCAGGGCGTTGTGCGCTTATGCGCGTGGGGGTTCGAGTCCCCCCTTTGGCACCTTTGCCTTGGCGCCACACGGAAGGGTCGCATAGTAGGTCTAGTGCGGCGGTTTGCTAAACCGCTGTCGGGTTTACCCCCGACCGTGGGTTCGAATCCCACCCCTTCCGCCAAATCTCTTTCTTGCAAACCCGCTGAACAAGCGGGTTTTTCTTTGCCCATGTCTCCATCTCTGCTATGTAGGCATTCGTGCAGCGCAACATCATAGGCGCTGATGACAAGAAGGAGCCAGCCGATGGATGGCCGTGACCACCAGAGACCAACGTCGGTCGCCGCGCGGCTGCGCGAGCAGTTTGCCCCGGCGTACCTGACGTTGACCAGCATTATCCAGGGCGTCGCCCTCTCGACCCTCGTGATCCGCGTCGAGGGTATGTCGGAGCATTTTGGCCTGGCGAACTGGCTGCTGGCCGTCGCCACGCTGCTGGCGTTCCTGCTGGTATGGCACGAGTACTTGATGCAGGCGCTAGCTTATGTCTGGATGCCGACGCTGGTCGACTCGGCTGTGCCGTTCGGCATCCTGGTAACGGAGTTGTTCCTGGCGCACTTCGTCTATGGCAACGAGCGCGTCTGGTTCCTCATCGCCGGGCTGGCCTTCGTCCTCGGCATCGTCGCGTGGGGTACGACGCATGCCCATACGGAAGAGAATGCGGAGGTGCTCAAGGCGGTGAGGGGCGTGTCGCCGATGCGTGTGCTGCCTTCGGTCGTCTCCATCACACTGTTCCTGGGGATATGGGCGCTCTACGATGTGCTCGGTCTCGGACAGGCGAGCGGCATCGTCGCGGCGATAGCGGTGCTGGTGATCGTCGGCGTGCTCGCGACGACTGTTCCCTACTGGAATCGCGTGCTCGCCTACGCTCGCCGCGAGGATGCTTCCGAGGATGCGCCCAGTGAAGACCACGGCATGTAATCCCTGTGGTAGAATCTGGCCATCTCGCATGCCCGCCGGAAGCCCACGTGTAGATCCCCCTTTGCCGTCAAGCCACATGAGATTACTGAGTCTTTGTCTGTTCCCTGACCGGGAAGAACAGGAAGGCAGTACGTTGAGTCTCACCAGCCGCATCATTGGTCAGATCATGAAGCTGCCGCCCGCCGAGACGCACAAATACACCGTCACGCGCGATGTGGCCGTCCCCATGTCCGATGGCGTTACACTGAGGGCGGACCACTACGTGCCGCGCTCCATGCGAACCTCCTATCCCACGCTGCTCATCCGCACCCCCTACGGACGACGCGGCTTCTTTGCCGCCGTCTTCGCGTTGCCGTTCGTTGAGCGCGGCTATCAAGTCCTCGTCCAGAGCTGTCGTGGCACGGCGGGTTCCGGCGGCGACTTCGTCTATGCCCGCAACGAGCGCGCCGACGGTCTCGCCACGATTGAGTGGATCAAACGGCAGGACTGGTTCTCGGGCCAGCTCGCGATGGTCGGCGGCAGCTATCTCGGACTCGTCCAGTGGGCCGTTGCCGCCGACGCGAACGATGATATCCAGGCGATGGTCCCATCCATCACTACCTCCGATTTCAACTTATTCCGCTATCAGAGCGGCTCCGTAACACTTGAAAACATGCTCGGCTGGTCCACGATGATGACGCAGTCCGCCGCCACCGGCATGCGCCTCGGCGATATGCTC
>JAICKD010000735.1 GCA_025928125.1 Ktedonobacterales bacterium | reverse complement strand
CTGCTGAGCGAGATGGATGATCTGCGCCAGCTTGGTGTTGACCTGACGCGCCTCTTCATCAGCGAGCGCGCCCACGTCGTCATGCCCTACCACTTCACGCTGGACCGCCTGGAAGAAGAAAGTCGCGGCTCCGAGCGCATCGGCACGGTGCTGCGTGGCATCGGCCCCGCCTACGTCGACAAGTACGCGCGCAACGGCATCCGTATGGCTGATCTGCTGGACGTGGACGCCTTCCGCGCCAAGCTTTCCGCCGTCCTCGACCAGAAGAATCGCCTCATCATGCAGATTTATGGCCAGGAGCCGCTCTCACTCGAAGAGATACATACCGAGTACGTCGGCTACGCGCAGCAGCTTCGCCCGTATATTGCCGATACGCAGGCGATGCTCCAGTCGGCCTACGAGCAGGGCAAGCCGGTTCTGCTGGAGGGCGCGCAGGGCGCGCTACTGGATGTGGACTTCGGCACCTATCCGTTCGTGACCTCCTCCTCGACCATCGCGGGCAACGCCTCGACCGGCTCCGGTCTCTCGCCGCGCTGCATCGAGCACGTGCTGGGCGTCTACAAGGCATATATCACCCGCGTCGGCAGCGGGCCAATGCCCACGGAGCTGTTTGACGATGTGGGCGACAAGCTGCGTGAGGCGGGCCACGAGTACGGCACGACGACGGGGCGCCCGCGCCGTTGCGGCTGGTTCGATGCCGTGGCGGGCCGCTTCGTCGCCAAACTCAATGGCTTCGACGGCATGGCGATCATGAAGCTGGACGTGCTCGACGACTTCGACACGATCCGCATCGCGACCTCCTATCGCATGGGCGACCGCGAGCTACACGCTCCCCCCGCCAACCTGAACGACCTTGCCGCCTGCGAGCCGGTCTACGAGGAGTGGCCCGGCTGGAAGACCTCGACGGCAAACGCGACGACGATGGATGAGCTACCCGAGGCCGCCCGCCGCTACCTCCACCGCCTGGAAGAGCTGCTCGATACGCCGCTGACGCTCGTCTCGGTCGGCCCTGGCCGCGGCCAGACCATCCACCTCCGCGAGCTGAGTATTTGACTGTGTGACAATAGTGAGTGTTGGGGAGTACGCGCGGCGATGAAGCTGCCCGAGTATGCTAATGCAACGGTAGATGAGCGGAAAGTCACGGCTTATTTGCTCTCGCTGACTCATCCTGTTGGACGCAGCAAAGCGCGCTATTTCATCCGCTACGGTTTTTCTGCGGATGCATGGCAATTATTGGCTGATGCACTGAAGCGCCATGCTGCCGCGTACGATGTAGTTGAAATATTGCCAACACTGCGTGGCGTCAGTTATACCGTTGAGGGAGAATTGACAACACCCTCAGGTCTCAGACCCAAGGTGCGCGTGGTATGGTTTCAGGAAACGGGAGAACTCTCGCCGCATCTTGTGACAGCATATCCACTGAAAGGCACGAGCAAATGATAGAAGAGCTTTCCCAGGTCGTGTTGCTCGTTGATAGTCTAGAGCATCAATTGCGCGTTGGTGACGTGGGCATCGTGGTTGACGTGCATCCAGGCACACCAGCATCGGGTAATGTCGCAGGCTATAGCGTCGAGTTCGTTACCATGAGTGGAGACACGATGGCGGTGCTCGAACTCGATGAAACGCAGATACGCCCTGTCCGCTCAACCGACATTGCCCATGTGCGTGAGCTGGCCAGCGCCTCGTAAGGAAAACGAGTGTCTATGACGCCAAACGCCTATTCCTCGCTGTGGTTTCACCTGTTCTTGCCGTTGCAGACGGACGAATCAACCGAGAAGGATGTCGCCTTTCTCGCCCGCCAGCTTCCGCTACCCCGCTATGGACATCTGCTGGACCTCTGCTGCGGATACGGGCGACATGCGATGAGGTTGGCTGAGCGTGGCTATCAGGTGACCGGGCTGGACCGCGACCCGGAGGCCATCGCCGAGGCCGAGCGCCGCACGCACGTGGCGAACCAGCAGGTGACGTATCTCGTCGGCGATATGCGCGAGGTGGGCGAATTGCCCGGAACGTTCGACGGCGTCATCAACATGTGGCAGAGCCTGGCCTACTTCGATGAGGCGACCAATGCCGAGGTGCTGCGCCAGGTACGGAGCAAGCTGACGCCAGGCGGGCGCTTCATCGTGGATATCTACAACCGCGACTTCTTCGAGCGCAACCAGGGACAGAAGCGCCAGGAGATCGACAGTACGATTGTCGAGTCGGACGGGTACATGGAGGGCAACCGCTGGCACTCGGTGCTCACCTATCGCGATGCGGCTGGCGCGCTCGT
>JAICKD010000783.1 GCA_025928125.1 Ktedonobacterales bacterium | reverse complement strand
ACCGGACGATCCCGCCGTCTGGCCGCGCGTGACGCTCCTCCAGACGGTGACGCGCGGCGTTGACGCGCTCCGGGAGAACCTGGAAGCGCGGACCCGGCTCGACTATCCCGCGCGCGTCCAGCACATTCTCGTCTGCGACGCCGACGACGCCGATTCCCTGGACATCTGCAAGCAACTTTCCGCCACGCATCCTGAACTCGACCTGCGGATTGTGCGAGTCAGAGGCGAGGGATGCGGCCCGGCGCCGAAGCTGGCGAAGCTACAGGCGGGCCTGCCCTATGCGACCGGCGACGTCCTCTGCCTGATGGATGACGATGTCGCGCCACCCGTCGATGGGCTGCGTCGGCTCGTGGCGTATCTGATGCAGCCGGGGGTCGGCGCCAGCTTTGGGTTGGCCTGCTACGCGAACTGGGCGAACCTCTGGTCGGGCCTGCTGAGCAGCTACGTCAACACCTACACGCTCGAAACGTTCATCGCCTGGGATGATCTCTGCGGCCCGATTCGCGTGGTGGGCCAGATGGCCTGTTACTGGCGGCGTCCATTCATCGCGGCGGGCGGATTCGATGGCCTGGAGGGCTACCTCGACGACGACTTTGTGCTGGCGCAACGGCTGCGGATGACCGGGTTGCGCCCGCTGCAGACGCCAGTGGTCTACGATATCAATGACCTCACCAGGTCCTGGCGAGACTACGCGACGAAGTTCAAGCGCTGGATTATCCTGCCCCGTCAGGCGATGACGCCCTTCATGACACCGTGGCAGCGCGTGGCGGCTTTCCTGGCGACCCCGGCGACGATTCTGCTGCCGAGCGCGCTGGGTGTCATCGCGCTCGTGACGCGGCGGCGCATCCCGGCCTATGCGCTGGCGGCGACCCTTGGCACGTTCGCCGTGACCCATGAGATATCGCGCAGGCGCTTTCTCCGGCGAGCCATGCCGCGATGGCGCTGGCCGTTGCTGCTCTATACGGTGCTGGTGACGCCCATCCATGCGGCGTTGACGCTGCTGGGCGGCAACGAGATCGAGTGGCGCGGCCAACGCATGCGCGTCTACCGTGACGGCCACTTCGAGCGCATCGCGTAGGTGAAACTGGTGGCAGGCGGCCCCCTCCCCCATAGGGAGAGAGGAACCAGATGCAGCCCCAACGACACGCGCCGGTCGGCAACATATGCGCTCCCTTCTCCTCCTAGGAGGAGAGGGGCCGGGGGTGAGGTGAGGTTCGCTCACTTGCTCGACGGTAGCCCCTGATCTTCCTCGGTGCTGGTGCGCTGCGCCCGCACGATGGCTTCACGCTGGCCGAGCAGCGCGTCTTGCAGTCGCTGGCGATGCTTCGGGAGGAAGTCGTCAGGCAATTTCTCGGGGCTGAACCAGCCCACCTCGGAGACCTCATCACTTGTTCCCGGCTTGCCCGCACCGGGCGTTGGATGGCAGAGGAAGGTGATGACCACCTCGTTCTTGCGTGGCTTGGAGTAGATGCCCACGACCCGCTCGATAGTCACGGCAAGGTGGATCTCCTCCATGACTTCACGCAGCAAGCCTTCATCGACTGTCTCGCCGTTTTCCAGCCCGCCGCCCGCCAGATTCCACCAGCCGATGTCGCGCCGCCGCGCCAGCAGGTACTTTCCCTCTTGCTCGATGATCGCGAAGGCCGCTACCCGGAAGCGCGCCTTAGACTCCTGCTGCTGTCGGTCGTTCGCCATCGTGTCGTCGTCTCCCTGATATGCCATCCCGCGCGCCGCGCCGTCGAGGTACGTATGTGTGCAGGCCACTATTCAGAGGATAGCATATCGGCCCTCATCCCTTAACCCCCTCTCCTAATCGGAGAAGGGGTGTTTTCAGTCAGAGTCAGGGTCACTCGCCCGGCTGTGGGATCACCACGTTGAAGGAGGAGTTGGCGATGTAGGCAGTCGCGTCCTGGTGAAAGACTGCCCAGCGCAGGTAGCCGCTGGAATAGAAGACGCCCAGGTTGTGGTCGTCATAGACGCCGCCCGTGCCGCCGGGATTCCAGTTCGCCGTGGCAAAGACGATAGCGCTCGGTTTCGCGTT
>JAICKD010000328.1 GCA_025928125.1 Ktedonobacterales bacterium | reverse complement strand
AAGGACTTCCACGTGGATTTCGGCCACGGTTACACGGGCATGCATGGGCCGGGCGTTTACAAGTCAGCCCAGCCCAGCGTTTCAATGAGTGGGCGGTGGAGACGGATATCCATAGCCTGGTTGCCCTGGCGCGGGCGGATAAGGCGCGGGATAGGGCGGCGCGTAGCCCGGCTGTGGCGTATAACCCGGCGGAGGATACGCTGCCATTGGGGGATACGGTTGTGGGTAGCCTGGTTGGGGTTGCATCGGGTAGGGCGGATAGGGAGCCGGATACGGCGCATAGGGCTGCTGGGGCTGCGCGACTGGCGGTGCCGGACGTGAGACGATGCGCCCGCGACTGACGCCGAGCACGAAGTTCGTGACAAGCAGCGGCACTCCCAATAGGAGCAGCCCATAGCGCGGCCAGAGGTCAGGGTTGAAGACGAAGAAGAGGTCTGGCTGGCCGATGATCGTATTGGGAGTCACTGGCCCGAAGAAAAGCACCAGCGTGGAGACGAGCATCGTGTAGCCAGCGTAGAGCAGGATACGCGTGTTGCGCGGAAAGCGACGGCCTTCGACGTTCGTTACCTCTCCACCCGACATCAGGAAGTCCCACAGGAATGCCAGCACGATTAGCACCGCCGCAACCGGGCCGACTCCGCGCGAGAACGTCCCCACAAACATCCCGGCATTGGCAAGCGCGAGGTAGACGATGCCGATCAGCAGCAACGCGCCGTTGAGCACGAAGAAGCGGGCAACGAGTGACGCGCGCTTCGCGTCGAGCCGTCCGCGCAGGGCGAGCCACGCCAGCGCGACGAGTGTGAAGAGCGCAACGGCGAACTGCACGCCGCCCAGCGCGACCGTGGCGCTCTGTCCAAACGCGCCGATCGCTCCGGCGAAGGCGATCACGCTCAGGCCGACGACGATCAGATACAGTCCGGCGGCCGACGCGGTCCCTGGTCGCCAGCGCCCGCGAATCACCAGCACGATGCCCAGGACCGGCCAGAGCGCCAGCCCCAGCAGGATGCTGAGCGGACTGCCATTGACTACGAACGTCACGCCGAGCGTCACCGCCAGCGTCGAGAGGAACAGGGTTCCGAAGGAGACGCGGCGCGGCGGCCAGTGGCGCACACGTCCGAGCCAGATTACGCCCGCGAGAATGGCGATCAGCGCGAGATCGAGCAGGAATGAGCCTAGCAATAACTGCGGCGCGGAGCCGTTGTTTCCCGCAAGTTGCGCGCCCGGAAGCAAGATGAAGGCAGGTACGCCAACGAGCACCGCAAGGCAGATGAGAACAGTGAAGATCACCAGTGGCCGGGTCGTGCGCGCGCGGCCATGCACGAATGCCAGGCGGGCGCCCGCGGTCTCTCCCCACTCGGCATAGTCGGTCCCGGCGAAGAGCAGCGCGGTTACGAGCGGATAAGAGAGTATCCAGAGCTCGTCGGCGAGGATGCTGGGGAACGCGCTCACATGTCCGCTGAGGCTCAGGTAGCCTACCCCCTGCGCGAAGCATGCGAGAATAGCGACGAGCATCACGATGAAGGTGACGACCGCGAGAACACCGCCGCGATTAGGCTTTCCCGCTCGCGCTCGGCTCCACAGGACGAGTGAGACAATCAGCGCCCAGCCGCCCACGACGAGGGGCAGCGTCAGCAGCAGCAGCCACAGGAGCTGCGCGCTTGCAGGCGCCGTGATCTCCTGCGTCGCGGGATCAGTGGTGAAGATGGCCTCATCGCCAAAGATGACGAAGACGACAAAACCAAACGTCGCCACGGCGAGCAGCCGCGCAATCCAGTGGCCATGTAGCGCGCCGGTCATGAGGGCGCTCAACGCGAGCGCGAAGGAGAAGAAGCCAACGACAAAGGCAATCGCTGGCAGCGCGATGGTGCGGCTGTCGCCCACCAGCACGGTGATCGTTGGCTGCGGGATGTCGCGCAAGGCCGTCAGGATGCCGATCAGCACGAGTTGGCCCAGCGTCAGCGCGACGAGCAGCCGCAACGGCCAGCTCATCGTCCCGAAATTGATGAGCCGATGACGCAGCAGCGTCAGCAGTGGCTCCTGCTCGACGACTCCCACCGGTAGGCTCTCGTCCCCGACCGTCGCCATATCTATTGGCGCGGTTCCCGATATGTTTCGCATGTAGCCCCTCCCTCTCGGCGGCCGATTCAGCGACCAGAGGTATATCCGCCGGAATGACCAAAAGGTTACACGAAAACCGCGAAAACGAGTAGTCAGTGGTCTTTCAGGATTGCGTGTCGCCCCCAAATGCCGGACACCGGGGCGCATCACAGCGAGATGTTGGCACCGTTTTTTCGGCAATAGTAGGCTATGGGCCGACCAGGCAGGCGTCCCAATGCACAGCATGGAGGGTGCAGCCGTCGCCCACCGAGAGCGATTTAGCAGGCGACATGCGCGGCGGTGGTAGAATGGGCAAGGCTTACGCCCCCAATCGGGTGCGTTCTTGCTGAATGGTAGTGAGCAGGCTGCGGATCGTGGGATTAAGGGGGTTCTGATCCAGAGCCTCTTGAGCATAGCCCTCAGCCAGCGTATATATCCGCAACGCCTCGGCATCCTGTCCGGCCTGAGCCGCATTGCGCGCCCACTCCAACCCGTTGTTTGCCCGGTTAAACCAAATATAGCCATTTCGGGAATCTACCGCCAGCGCAGTAGCGTAAGTCACCTCCGCGTCGGCGTAGCGTCCCATGTGGCTTAATTGCGCCGCCCGTGAGTTCTGGGCCATGCTACGTTCGGATTCTGTAGTCGCTGCACTCAACGCCCGGTCATACCATCCGAGCGCCTCCTCCTGTGGTCGATCACTCTCCGCAGCCTGTCCTGCTTTCTGCTCCTTTTGTGCTAACTGGCCCAGACGCCCAACGATTGCGCCTCGGGTGTGGAGTGTGCCGAAATCATGCGGATCGATAGCGAGCGCATGCTCGTTGCGTATCAGGGCATCCTCGATGCGATCAAAACGGAAACATGTGGCAGCCCAGTCGTTCCACCTGGCTTGACTCTGCTCATCTGTAAGGGGAAACCATCCAAGAGTGTAAGGAGTCTTACCTAACTGAACAGCCCCTTGCTGTAAAACCGCGAGTGCCTGTCCTGCCGTTGGACGATCCTCAGGCCGCTTGGCTAGCAGAGCCTGGTAGAGTTGCTCGATTTCGATGGGCAGTTGACTCGCTCCTTCGGCGGGACCGCTGCGCAAGGGGCGTGGCATGCCACTGAGATGCAGTTGATACCAGCCGTCTTCATCGAGGTCAGCCTCCAGGTCAATGAGGCCATGACGCCCGGCAAGGAGTTCGGAGAGGATGAGGCCAAAGGCATACAGGTCGGCGGCCGTGCCGACCTCGCCTCCATCTACCCACTGTTCAGGCGGCATGTAGGCTATAGTACCCACACCGCCCAGCCCTGCAACTCCCGCCCGTGTGCTGTCACTAAATGCACCGACTGTACCGAACTGGCCTTGGGTGCGAGTATGATATCGGGCAGTGCGCGTGGCGCGTCTTCCGAGCACTGAGCCTCGTTGGATCTGTGCCGTTTGCTCGGCCTGTGTCGCCAAGTGCTCTATGAAGGTAAAGGCTGCGATCCCTTCGGGTGTCTGGGCTAGCGCCCTCTCAATGTTGGCGGCCAGCCCAAAGTCGGTGATCATGGCGAAGCCCAGTGTGTCCACCAAAACATTCTCTGGTTTAAGGTCGCGGTGGATCAACGGAAAAGGACGGAGGAATTCGGAGTCAGGGGTGTGCAGCGCGAGGAGACCTGCTGCGATATGTTGCGCCCAAGACAGCCGTGTGGCGAAGGGTTGATCGAAGGAGAGTAGGTCACGTAAGCTGCCATTATCAGCGTACTCAAGCCTGAGGTATACCCGGCCATTGATTTCGGTAGCGCTGTGGGCGGGAAGCAAATTGGCATGGGGCCAGAGACCTGCCCAGGTAAGGCATTCTTGAAGGAAGAGATTGCGCAGATCAGGGCGAAGCGCCAATAGCTCAGGGCGCAAGGTCTTGAGAGCGGTCCATTCGCCGCCCTGGAGGCGGTCTGGACCCATGAAGACGAGGCCGAAACCGCCCGCGCCGATGCGCTCGACAGTCACATCAACAAAGGTGAAGTCGGTCAGGCGGAGGGGCTGTTGAGCGTTCATGCGTTGCCTCCCGTCGGCGATGTCGAGACCTGGTAGCTTAAGGCGTTCTCGCTCAGGGTGACGCGGACATTCGCGCCGGGCGTGAGCCTGCCCTGCAATTCCAGTTTGGCCAGGCCAGTCCCCAGCATGCGCTCGACCACACGCGCCAGCTCGCGCGCCCCGCTGTTGGGGTCGGTCCCCGTCTCGACGATCCAGGCGCGCACGGGAGCGTCTACGTCGAGGGTCACCTGGTTGGCGCGCAGACGGTCGCGGATCTGATCGATATAGATTTGCGCGATGCTTGCCAGCGCCTCCGGCGAGAGACGCCGGAAGACGACGATGCGGTCGATCCGGTTGACCAGTTCCGGCGACAGGTCATGCGCCAGGGTTTGCCGGGCGGCGGCCTCTGACGCTGAGCCATCGCTCTCCGCCAGCAGATTCGTCGTCAGTATGTAGACTGCCTGTTTGCCATTCACCGCGCGCCCGGTAGCATCGGCAATGCGACCCTCTTCGAGCAGGCTCAGGAGGCTCTTGCGCACCTCAGGATGCGCCTTCTCGAACTCGTCGAAGAGGACGAGGCTGTAGGGATGCCAGCGCAGCCAGCCGGTAAGCTGGCCATCCTGAGCGTAGCCGGGATAGCTCGAGGAAGAGCCAATCAATTGCGTGGCCGTCTGTTCGCGACTGAGTTGGGCCATATCGATGCGCAGGAAATGCTGATCAACCATGGGGCCAAAGAGCGCCGCCGCCAGCGCGCGCGCCGTCTCCGTCTTGCCCACGCCGGTGGGTCCGGCGAAGAGCAGGACGCCACGCGGGCGATTGGGATTGGCTACCATACTGCTACTCCGCCGGAGACTCTCGGCCACCGCCGCGAGCGCCTCGTTTT
>JAICKD010000625.1 GCA_025928125.1 Ktedonobacterales bacterium | reverse complement strand
GTCAGATGGAGGTGTATCGCGCCACTGCGCGTCCTGCGCACTGTATATGCCGCATAGAACACATAGAGCACAGGTCGATTGGCCCATGCTCTATGTGAAAAATCAAAGCAGCATCCCTGCTACGGGTAGGTATCCTGCCCTGCCCATCTCACCAATGTATCGCCTCTTGCGTCCTTCGGGTGAGACGCTATGTGTAAATGCACATTTCGTGCCATCCCTTGGAGTAGTCCCTTGAGCCTCTCCAAAAGGCTAGGATATCATGGGCCGAACAGCCTCATCTAAGCAGCACGAGCGCCAGGCCCGCCAGGGATAACTGGGAACGCAATGCGTCAGTTGGCGCTCAGGCTGTCTGAATATTCGATGCGCCCAGCAAGCCTAACTCCTTGATGGCCTGCTGGCGCATGATGAACTTCTGAATCTTGCCCGTGACTGTCATCGGGAAAGCATCCACGAACTTCCAGTATCGGGGAATCTTGAAGGTCGCGATCTGCCCGCGACAGAAGTCCTGCAACTCCTCTGGCGTCGCCGTCTGGCCTTCCTTGAGCTTGACCCAGGCCGTCAGCTCCTCGCCATACTTCACGTCAGGCACGCCGAAGACCTGCACGTCGCTGACCTTCGGGTGGCTGTACAAGAACTCCTCGACCTCACGGGGGTAGATATTCTCGCCGCCACGAATCACCATGTCTTTGAGCCGCCCGACGATGTTCACATAGCCGTCGTCGTCCATCGTGGCGAGATCGCCGGTATGCATCCAGCGGGCGGCGTCAATCGCCACGCGCGTCGCATCCTCGTTGTTCCAGTAGCCGAGCATCACGCTGTAGCCCCGCGTCAGCAGCTCGCCCGGCTCGCCACGCGGCACAACCGCCCCACTCGCCGGATCAACCACCTTGACCTCGACGAACGGGTGAATCTGGCCCACCGTCGCGACGCGCTTCTCGATGGTGTCATCCAGATGGGTCTGGAAGGAGACGGGGCTGGTCTCAGTCATGCCGTAGCAAATCTCGACCTCGCTCATGTGCATCTTGCTCATCACCTGGCGCATGACCTCAACGGGACAGGGTGACCCCGCCATGACGCCCGTACGGAGCGCGCTGTAGTCGTACCGGTCGAAGTCAGGATGCGCCAGCTCGGCGATGAACATCGTTGGCACACCGTAGAGCGAGGTGCAGCGCTCCGCCTCGACCGCCTCCAGCGTCGCCTGCGGGTCGAATGTCTCAGCGGGATAGACGATTGCGGCGCCGTGGGTCATCGTTCCCAGGTTGCCCATAACACAACCGAAGCAATGGTAGAGCGGCACTGGCGCGCAGAGCCGGTCGTTCTCGGTGAATCCTTGCAGGTGGGCGACAAAGTAGCCGTTGTTGAGGATGTTGTGGTGCGAGAGCGTCGCCCCCTTCGGATTGCCAGTGGTGCCTGAGGTGTACTGGATGTTCGCGGGGTCATCAAACTCCTGCTGCGCCTGGCGCTCGGCCAACCGCTCGGGCGCGATCTCCGTCGCCCGCTCCATGACCTCACCCCAAACCCACATGCCCGGCGTGTGCTCCGTACCCAGGCGAATGACATGGCGCAGGTGAGGCAACTTATGGCTGTCGAGGTGGCCCGGCGCGCACCGCGCCAACTCAGGCGCGAGCGTCTGCATCATCTCGATGTAGCTGGTGGCGCGGAAGTTCGGGGCGAGCACCAACGTGTTGCAGCCAGACTGGTTCAGAGCGTATTCGAGCTCGTGGAGGCGATAGCCAGGGTTGACGTTGACCAATATCGCGCCGATCTTGGCCGTGGCATACTGTGTGATCGTCCACTCGGCGTAGGTCGGCGACCAGATGCCGACGCGATCTCCCTTCTCGATGCCGAGCGCCATCAGTCCCCGAGCGAAGCGGTTCACCTCGTCCTGAAGCTGGCGCCAGGTGTAGCGCAGGCTCTGGTGGCGCGAGATGAGCGCGTCGCGGTCGGAGTAGAGGGCAACGGTGCGATCCAGCGCGTCGCCGATGGTCATGCCGAGTAGGGATGTATCGCTTGTCCCGCTAACATAACTCCAGCGGACGGCGCTACGGTCAACGATAGGGGGACGTTGCTCGCTCTGTGTCTGCGTCATCGTATCTACCTCCGATGCCATCGCGCGTCACTCAGATCTGTAGCAACAATGGAGATTCTACGCCCTATGAGTCTGGATCCCTACTCTAACAGCAAAACATGCACACGGGTTAATTACCAGTCTGGAGCATCAGGAAGTAACTTCATCCGTTCGGTTGATTGGGCGATTTGCTCATCGTCGAAGCCGAGCGCTTGAAAAAACCCTGACTCATCTGCTGCGAAACCTGTCGGCAACTGCTCGGTGACGAGTGATTCCAGCAGTGCCTCGGGCGTGGTATCTCGCCACTGAGCAACCTTCTTCAAGACCTCATAGGCATGATCAGAAAGTTGAACCACCATGTCGCCCTCCTCTTTCCCCCTAGTATATGATGGATTCTGGTAGATTTCATGGCCACCAATGTGGCGCCACTCTATTACCGCATCACCGGTCAGTCTTCACCCAGGCGCAATGCCTTGCCCAGGCCGATGGTTGCCGAATAGCGCGCCGCGATGGCCAGCGCCAGAATAAATGCCACAACCAGCGCGCCATAAAAGACGCCAATCGACGACCAGTTGGCCGCCAACATATAGCTGGGAACGCCCACTGCGGCCGGATCGACGGCGGTATCGCTGAACGTCA
Source organism: Ktedonobacterales bacterium (assembly GCA_025928125.1). GTDB lineage: Bacteria > Chloroflexota > Ktedonobacteria > Ktedonobacterales > JADMIN01 > DAHUXT01. Next base: position 85 of record JAICKD010000625.1, on the reverse strand, counting down.
GGTAGGGCGTCGTCGCCGTGGTCAGGACCAGTCCGAGGAGCGTTCCCCCGACAAGCCCAAAGAGGTAGACCACCATCTGCTCGCT
>JAICKD010000204.1 GCA_025928125.1 Ktedonobacterales bacterium | reverse complement strand
TGGCGAAGCTGGTCGGCGTCTTTGCGCCCGCCATCCGCGTCACCACTGCCTCCAGATTCTCCTGCGAGGAGCGGATTTCGGCAAGTTGCGTGCCGAGCAGCGCCATATGGGCGGCCTGCGCCCGCAGATGCTGCTCCAGTTGCCAGAGCGATTGGGTATACTGCCCGGAGCCGATCAGGCTGACGCCAGGCTCCAGCGCCTCCGCCTCCAGCACCAGTTCATTCGCGCCAACACAGAGCGACCGCGCTACCGTGTCGAGCATTGAGAGCGCCTGGCCCTGCGTGCGGACCGGCATCTCAAGCGCCGTGACGGCCGTCACCGTCGACGGATGCCAGCCGCCAGCGGAGACGCGCGCATAGCGGGAGAGCGCGCTCGCCAACTCGGCCAGCGGGCCATACGCGCCCGGTCGCAGCGTCTGCGCGGTCTGTATGGCGGCGGGATCGCCTTGCGCCAGCCGTTGCGTCAGCATCGCCAGTTCGGCGGCGGCGTCTCCGAGCCTCGCGCGCTCGCGCAGCAGTGGCTCCTGCGCCTGCTCGGCGGCGCGTAATCGCATGAGCAAGGTCTGACGGGTCTCGATCAGACGTGCGTTGCTTGTCCGCACATCGGAGAGCAGCCAGCGCAGATTCTCGCTGGTCTCGGTGATGTGGGCGCTGTAAATTCCCAGAAAGGCGACGATCAACGCCGACGCGCCTAGAAATACGAGCAGTGAGGGCATCCATCCTGAGAGCGGTCCATCTCCCAGACTGTTCATCGCGACAATGATGAGCGCGGCCAGCACCGTTGCCAGGGCGCCACCTCGCTCGGCAAAGAATGCTATCGCCAGCGCAATCGCGGGCAGGAAAACTAGAAGGGTCCAGCCTTCGCCTCCCCGCAACAAGAGTATACCACCAGCGGCGCTCATATCAACCACCACCAGCGCCAGGCGCGCCAAGAGGAGCAGCGTCGGGCGGTTCTGCCGCGAGCACACGAGCGCCAGCGCGCCGCCAGCCGCGACAATCAGCCCAATCGCTGGCGTCAGCACGGGGCCGGATACGCTCCAGACCTGCCAGGCGAGCGCGACCGCGACACAGACGCCGACGATCAGATGCGCCAGCGCCAGCCGCTGAAGCAGCGAATAGCCCTCGTCGGTGGCCATCCACCACGCGGTCGCCGCCGATGACGCCGATGGCGCGGCATCGCGGGACCACGACTTTTCCCATGAGTCAGCGTACTCGCGTGCGCCACTCGATGTGAGAGCGCCTGAGCGGAGCGCCGCGCCTCCATGGCCGACTCGCGCTCCATCCGAAAGCTGTTGATGAAACCGTTGCATAATAGCCTCCACCTCCCCATGCACCATGCACCGTGCATTTGTGCCTTGGAGTCCATTCGGGAACGATAAAAAGACCGGTACACTGCGGGCTAGCAGCGCCCGCGAAATAAGCGATACATGCGTCGGCGCGGAACATCAGGCGCTGTCAATGCGCCAGCGACCCAGGCATGCGCCTCATAAAGCGGCTCGACGAGCGCGACAGGCGGCATTCGCGATGATCTGGCCGATAGGTGATCGCGGAATTCGGAATATTGGAACGGCATGTCTCCGATTTTTTGGCGGGAGCGGTATTTATTGAATCAGTGCGGCTTGACGCGGCTTGGCGCGCATCGTGCGCGGACACCATGATGAGTGCGGGAGAAGCGATTGAGCCAATCGAGCCAACTGGGCCATATGTGCGGGTGGCATATGGGGGATAAATCCGTGCGAGGGATTATGAATTGAGTTGATATTCCCGTCTTCTGTTGCAGAGACGAACGAGCGCGCCTGATAGCTACACATGACGAATGGCCTATGCCATCCGCCAGACCTCACCCCCGGCCCCCTCTCCCACAGGAGAGGGGGAGCCAGAGCAGAGCTAGAGCGCAGGCTGGAATCAGGTGTTCGCAGGGTGAGTGGTGAAGGCGAGGAATGGCGGCTACTGGGTGATGCCAGGCGAGAAGTAGCCCGTTTTCCCATCGGCGGAGAATTGCCACGCCTTCGTGCCGTCCGCGGCGTTAAGCGCGTAGAGCGCGTCGCTATTGGCGTAGACCACGCCATTGGCGACGACGAAGCGCCCGTTGACGGCGGCGCCGGTCTTATAGGTCCAGCGCGACTTGCCATCGGTCGTCCCAAGCGCGTAGATGGTATGGTTGCTCGAACCAACAAAGATCATGTCATTGGCAACGACTGGCGACGAGTAGACCGCTCCGCCCGTCGATGTTCGCCAGGTCGCGTGTGAAGCCCCACCAACCGGGACCGCATAGACCGCGCCGTCCTGCGAGCCAAAATAGACCATGTCACTGGTGAGCGCGGGCGACGACGAGACGTGGTTCCCTGTCGTGAAGTGCCAGCGCTCGTGGCCGTCAGAGATCCTCAATTTCCACAATCGTTTGTCATCAGACCCAATATAAATGGCGTCGCTATCTACCGCCGCCGAGGAATAGACCTGGCCGCCTGTCGTGAACTTCCAGACCTGGCTGCCGTCAACCGCTCCGAGCGCGTAGACGTTGTGGTCGTTCGAGCCGATATAAACCACACCATTGGCGATCACTGGCCGCGCCTCCACGGCATCGCCGGTTTGGAACTTCCACTTGACCGAGCCGTCTCTGGTGTTGAGCGCATAGACATTGTGGTCATCGGAACCAGTATAGATCAGGCCACCCACCACCACAGGCCGCACCTTCACCGGGCCGGGAATGCTGCTCTGCCAGAGCGGCTTGCCATCGGCGGTCTTGAGCGCGTAGAGCGTGCCGCTCTCGGAGATGGCGTAGATCACGCCCTGGGTGGAACTATCGGCCGGGCGAATCGTCGCATCGGCGGTGAAGCCCCAGCGCAGCTTGCCGGTCGCAAGCTCAACCGCAAACAACGTGTTGCCACTGGCGGTAAAGGCCAGCGGCGGCACGACGGCGCCGGTTGTCGCGCCGCCGCCGCCACTGAGCAGGCCAAACCCGCGCGTTAGCACCGCCGTTGTGCCAAGGGCTACCGCGCCGAGAGCCGCCACGCCGAGACCGCCAATGAGAAGCGACCGCCGGGTGAGCAGGCCATCGCCGAATGGCTGGTCAATTGGCTGCGATGTGGGCCATTGCGCCGGTCCCGCTGGCGAGGGCGTGGCCGTCCGCCTGCGAACTGGGGCGCCTGTCGCCTTTGCCGCCGGGGTCGGTGTGGCGGCCAGCATCGAGAGGATCTCGGCGGCGACCTCCTCGACCGGCTTATCGGACGCCTCGATCCACGGCAGCCCCTGCATCTCTGGCGAGAGTTGGCCCGCGCCCCGGCGGACGATTGAGATACGGCGCCAGCGCTCGGCGGCCATCAGCTCGCGATAGCCCGCCAGCAGCCCGGCAGCCCAGGCAGGCGCGGGATCGGTGACCAGCACGACCAGCGCCCGCGAGTTGCGCACCTGGGACGCGATGCTCTGTGGCGATTGGCCGCCTGGCGGACTGTAGGGAGAGGCGCCCGCTCCCTGCGTGCGCAGCGCGAGGGCATAGTAGCTGGCAAGTGATGCGTCGGCGGGCGCATGCGCGACGACAATATCACCACTGGTGGGGGGCTGCATATTCGATCTCCTCACACGCTTCTCAACGCGGTTCTCATGCGCATCTCACGCGCTGGCTGTACTCTCATGTGCGGTGTTCACGGTAGTGTCACCATGCAGGGTAGCGAACTCTGTTGCCAAACGCAAGGGGGTACGGTTCTACAGGTCAAAGTTGTGGCATATGCTACAATGTAGGCCGCCTGGCAGTTTTAGATCGATGCCTACGGGAAGGGTACGCATCATGCCGGGCATGTTTTTCAGAATAGTGGGGGCGTCCATCTTTCATCGTTCATCCATCTATCCGGTCTGCTCCCTCTCAGCTCTCACCCAGAAGGAGTCCCATAATGGACGATCAGAACCAGATACCACCTGATGATGCTAACGCTGATGTTACCACCGATGCTTCCACGCCCACGAGCGACCAGACCACATCAGACGAAATGGCTGCTCGGGCGAGTGATGATGCAGATGATGCGAAAGTGACGGATGAGGCGGATGAGGCGGATGAGGCGGCGCCCACGAGCGCCGAGCCATCTAGCGAGCCATCTTCTGCGACTGAACCGATTGCCGACGCATGGACGCCCGTACCCGAGGCAAGTGTAACGGCCAGCGTCACTTCTGACGACACATCAGGTAACACCGCTGACGACGCGCCAGCCTCCACAGCGGACGCTAGCGGCGACGACGCGCCCGAGTTGGAGGCGGAAGCAGCCGCCGCACCTGACGCACCTGACGACACATCGGGCAGCGCGCCGATGAGCGACGAGGGTGCGCTGACATCACCCGCCGAGGACTATGAGATCCCGACCATCCCGGTCTATGATCCGCCCACCGCATCCGCCTCGCCCTCTGCGGACACTGCGGATGAGACGTCCGCCAGCGACGCGCCTGCTGAGGCGGAGAACACGCACGACGCCCCAACGCCACTCGAGGTGTATGCCGCCCCGACCTTCCCGCCGTATGAGTCAGCGGCCGTCGCCACATTCGCAGCCGCTACCGTAGCGGACGCGGACGATGGCGCCGTCGAGGATGCCACACCCGAGGCCAGTGCGCCTGAAGCCGTCATCCCCGTAGACGACGCGACCGCCAGCAGCGTAGGCAACGCCACCACGGAGGCGGAGTCCACGGAAGTGGACGCCGATACAGCCTCGCCGGTTGATACGCCCGATGCTCCATTCGCGGATAGCGCGGCGGCGAACGCTCCATCGGCGGAGCTAGAACCAGAGCCAGAGTCAGCGCCACCCGTGGCTGACCCCTGGACAGCAGCGGCAAGCGACGCAACACCAGACGCCGATGCGGGAAACGACGACACAAACGCCGAAACAACCCCTGATGCGGCTCCGGTAGAGAGCGCGCCTGACGAGATATCCGCCGATGAGACGCCCACCGATGTCGTTCAAATCGCGCCACACGCCGATGCTGCCGAGGCATCTGCTACCGACATCGCGCCTGAGGAGATAGCTACTGACGCAACGGTCGCGGATACTTCGGTCAGTGCAATGTCCACTATCCCTACCACTGATGAAACAGTGGCAGATGCCAATGTCGCCGATGTCGCCGATGTCGCTGCCAGCGATGGGGCGTCAACCGAGAGCGCGGCCGCCGACACATCCGCCGATGCAACGCCCGCTGACATAGTTGATGCAGCGTCAGATGTCGTTGCTCCTGGCGACGATACTTCTGATGCCGATGTTGCTGATGCGGCATCTTTCGACAGCGCGGCAACGGATAGCGCGGCGGATGATACACCCGCCGAAGTCGCCGAAGCCGCGCCAGTTGATACGCTCCCGAGTTACGCGCCGCCCATGGATACCGCAGCCGCCTATATACCGGTAGCCGACGCGGGAGCAGCCCCTCCGCTAGCAGCTGAGTCGCCTGCTACCCCAACCGACGCAGCCGATGTTGCTCCCGAGGAAACGGTTCCTGCCGAACCAGCACCCGCGGAGGCCGCCCCGGTTCAGGATGAGCCACCGGCCTATACGCCGCCAATCATGGCTGATGCTGCCCCGGCCTATACACCACCACCTCCGCCGCCAGCCTACGAGCCACCAGCGGAAACGCCACCTCCACCCCCAGTCTATGAGCCACCAGCGGAAACGCGCGCAACCTATCCGCCCGAGCCACAGCCGCCAGCCTACGCGCAGCCAACACCGCCGCCCGCGCCCATCTTCGCGCCCGCGCCGATGTCTCAGCCACAGGGCTACTATCAGCCAGCAGTGGTGGCGCCGCAGCAGGCCGATTCCTCAACGCCCGTGATCGTCGAGATCATCTGCGGCATCTTTGGCTTCTATGGAATTGGCTGGATGATCGCTGGATATACAGTACCCGGCATTCTACTGCTCGTCGGCGGTCTGGTCTGGGCCGCGATATTCTGGACGGTAGCCGTCTTCACGGCATTTATCGGCCTGGTCTGCCTGGTGCCGATCGATATCGCTATCTGGGTAACCTCAGCGCTGATCCTGAACAGCAGGCTCAAGCAACGCCGCATGGGCCTGAGGCGGTAATCCAGCGCCAATACGCCACAAGCCAGCCGTTCGCCGGGTAGCTCTCCAGCGGGCGGCTGGCCCGCTTTTCCTCGACAGCGCCGCATTGGCGAATCCCCGGCGCATAGGGGATTGACTTGACATAGCAAGTGTCCTTGTGTACCATTGTCTCACACGATCATGTCGTGGCGCGATATTGTTCGCTTGGCTGATTTTCGTTCACCACAGGAGGTTTGGAATGGCAAATGACTCTGTGCGTGAGAACACATCCAGCGTCGGGGAAGGGGGGAGCAAGGCTAAAGCGCTCTGGTATCTGCTGT
>JAICKD010000002.1 GCA_025928125.1 Ktedonobacterales bacterium | reverse complement strand
GCTTGATATGTCGGAGTATATGGAGTCGCATACCGTCTCGCGGCTATTCGGTAGCCCTCCGGGGTATGTCGGACACGACGAGGGCGGCCAGTTGACCGAGCAGGTGCGGCGTCGCCCGTACAGTGTGATCCTCTTCGACGAGATCGAGAAGGCGCACCCAGAGGTCTTCAACGCGCTGTTGCAGATCCTGGACGACGGTCACATGACGGATGGTCAGGGGCGCACCGTGGACTTTAAGAACACGGTGGTCATCATGACCAGCAACGTGGCCACGCCAGACATCAAGCGCCACAACATTGGGTTCGCGCTGCCGAAGTGGGGTGACGCCACCACCGCCGAGGACAGCGAAGAGGCCCAGCGACGGGCGCGCGCGATTCAGGGGCTGCGCATGGCATTCCGGCCAGAGTTCCTGAACCGTATCGACCAGATCGTAGTCTTCGAGTCGCTGACTCGCGACGACCTGCGGCAGATCGTTGACCTGCTGCTGGCGAAGGTGAACGCGCGACTGGCCGAGCAAGAGATCGCGCTGGCGTTTGGCGACGACCTGCGTGAGTTCCTGATGGCCGAGGGCTACGATCCCGAGTTTGGCGCGCGACCACTGCGCCGGGCGATCCAGACGCATGTGGACGACACGCTAGCCGACGCCATCCTCGCGGGGATGGTGCAGCCGGGCCAGACGGCGCAACTGACGGTCGTCGATGGCGCCGTGCAGGTGCGCGCCGAGGGCGAGCCACGAGTCGTGGCCGTGACCTCTCCGTCACCCATCCAGGCCGCGTAATCTGATTTCACTGTAGAGCAACTTGCCCCTTCATCCAGCGTTTGGGTGGAGGGGCATTTTCGTAGCCACGGTGATTTTATACCAATTGTGGTGAGGTTGTTGGCGCAAACCCTCTCCCCCAGCCCCTCCCCGCGTCGGGAGGGGAGCCAGAGAGCCAGTACGCCAGCGGCGGCGTCTGGGTCTGGGTCTGAGTCTGGCTCTGGTCCCCCTCTCCCTGCAAGGGGGAGGGGTTAGGGGAGGGGGGCGGTGGCCCCAGTGACAACATCCCAGGTGAAACCAGTATTGGAGGCTGGGCAGCGCACTTCTGAGAAATCCGCGCCCATCACTTGTTAGAGGATGAAACCGCTGGCGTCGAAGATGACGTTGGCGCTCGTCCCAGCGGGCATGTCCACCTGGATGCTGAAGCGCCCGGCGCTATCCAGCCCGACGATCACTCCATTGGCGATAATCTGACCAGCGGCGAAGTTAATCGAACTGGTACCCGGCAGGCTCGCTCCCGCCGGATAGAGGCGCAGATCGCCGCCACCAGTGGGCTGCACCACCGTGACATTGCCGACTACCCCCATCGCGCCAGCAGGTACGCTGATTCCGCCGACGTTGACGCCCGTTACCTGCAAGGTGTGGTTCGACCCCGCCGTCCAGGCGCTTCCCGTCCGGGTATCGAGCAGGCGGATGGGGGCGGGCAAAAAGCCAATCGCTCCACCCTTGTAGGCGGAATCGAGCGCAGCCACCTTCTGCCAGGTTCCTGGTACACCATCGGCAACGCAGATGTAGAGGGCACCGTTCTGATCGCGGACCTGCTCGCCTCGTTTGTGGGACCCAGCCGCTGGCGCACCAACCGAACCGAGTGGTTTCTGCCACAAACGTCCCGTGCCGAGCGCTGCAATATCAATACCATCTGAGCCTGAACTCTGACCGCCAACTCCCGTCCCGGAAGCGCTTTGGCCGAGAACACCGAATGCGTCAGTTTCGGAGGCAGCCCCCAGGATCCCAACACCATGATTCCCTCCGACACTTGCAAATGCAATACTGTTGTCGTTTGCTATGGAATTGATGGATAGCGCAGGAGGCAACAACCCACCCGTGAGGCTGACAACCAGCGCAGTGTTGTGATTAGCAGTATTGGACTGCCCGAGGATCAAGCTGTCACCGTCTGCCGCATGAGCCGTCTGAGTCGTGAGCGCGACTCCGCTTGCCGCGGCCAGGCCTGCGGCAGCAGCCATTCCGCCCCACTGAAGTAGCCTGCGGCGGCTGGTCGCAGCCGAGGACGCGCCGCTCTCCGCCGCGCCGGGAACGCCATTCGCCTCAGCAGCCTCTGCTGTCTCCAAGGTATACGCAGCTTCAGAGACAGCATCCGCGTGTGGCGTTATCACTGGCGACATCTGCGCGAGCACAGGCAGCATCGCGCGCATAGATACCCATTCCGTCTGCATGCGCTCCAATAGTTCGAGCCGCTCATGGAGCGCGAGCACCTCGTCGCGCAGCGCCAGCAGTTCCTGCTCAGCCAGGCTGGCGCCGGGAGACAGAGTGGGAGACGACGCGGAGTCCGTAGGTGGGGACATACGAGCGGCGAGGTCAGGCTGCATGGTCAAGAGAAATGTCCTTTCTCGATGGCTGTACCTGGTACGGCAGGCAGCCGCTTACGCAGTTACGCGCCGACGCACCAAAACGCCGAGAAGACAGTCTGGCAGTATTTGGATGAACAGCCTCTAGCGTTGCGCCCGATGCATCCATGTGACGCGCGAATAGTAGATATTTGTCAGCGGCTAGCCTGTATAGCTCACAGGCAATGTATCACATTTGCCGTTTGCTTCCATACGCAATAAAGTCCTTCTCATTCAGCAATTGTGTGGAGGAGCATTTCGTTTGGACGACAGTAGCAATCAGTTAATGGCAATGAGTCAGTACGGTGTGTCACTAAAGAAGCTCATCCCCTGGTAGCACAGCGCTTCTTCGTTGGCATGTTCGCCGTGATACGGCTGTGATATGAGCGGCCTAGCGCCGTGATAACGCCGTGAGGCATCGCCTGTATTCTTCCTGATGTAAGAGGTAACAACGAGCCAGACTCTGGGAAACACAAGGCTCGGTCACAGGAAATCAGTCATCATTGAGAAAGAGGAGATTCAGATGACACGGTCGATTCGCTGGCGCATCATCGTCTTGCAGATTGTGGCGCTCTTAGTGCTCGCCTTTGGCTCCGGCGCCGGCTTCGTCGCCAACAGTTTCACCACCACCCAGATTCACGACCAACTCGCCCCGCAGCAGATCTACTTCCCCGCCAACGCAGCGCAGGGGCTACCCAAAGACCTGAGCTCATATGCCGGGCAGCAGGTGCTCACCGGCGAGCAGGCGCACGCCTATGCTGAGAAGTATATCGCATTGCACCTGAGCGAGATTGGCCAGGGGCATCCGTACAGCTATTGGAGCGCCCAGGCGCGCGCGGCCACGGACCCGACGGTGGCGGCCAAAGACCAGGCGATTGCCGATACGCTCTTCAAAGGTGAGACGCTGCGTTCGATGCTCAATCAGGCGTGGACCTTCTCGGTCATCGCGCAGCTCGCCCTCATCGCGGGCATCGCCTTCGCCCTCGCGGCGGTGGTGGTGCTGGGGACGCTCATCTTCGAGGTGGCTGAGATGGTCACCGGCAAAGAGACCATCAAGGCGGTGGGGCCGACGACCGTTACTGAGCCAAATCTGGCCGGTGTTCAGTAAAACGGCACGCGCGCTAGCACAGCCTTCTCGGAGCGTTACACAGGCCGTTGGCGCCTTGCCAGCGGCCTCATTCTGTGCTACAAGGCGGAGTCACTCGCCGGGGCCACCGCAACTAGCCGCACCAACAGATCGACCTGCCCATCACGTCGCGTGAACGCCGAGAGGGTATACGCGACATCGCAGCGCGGCAGCCGTGGCAGGAGCGGTTGAACCGCATCGAACCGCGTACCCGCGCGCGACCAGAGCACGACATGCTCGCGACCCTGCTCATCACGAAGTCGCAGTCGCAGGGTACGGCCCTCAGGGCCGGAGCGCCAGCAACGGGCGATAGCAAGGTTCCGGGCCAAGAAGACTGGCTCCGGGAAGGATGGGCCGTATGGCTCCAGCGCATGGACCGCCAGATAGCGCTCGTTGCTCGCCAGGTCGAGGGCCAGCGCGCAATCGGGCTCAATCACTGACTCATACTCCACCTGCGCAGCCTGCGCTGCCTCGCCATCGGGGCCAGACAACCAGGGATACTCAAGGAGATACTGGCGCAGCTCAGCGAAATCCGCATCCAGGATAGTAAACCCCGCCGCGCGCGCGTGGCCACCGAATCGCCGGAAGAGCGTCGCCTTTTGCGCCAGCGCCTGCCCCAGGTCTACCCCGTCCGGCCCGCGCCCGGAGGCCCGATACTCGCCGCCGCGATGACTGAGGGCGAAGGCCGGCCGATGAAACTCCTCCGCAAGCCGCCCCGCCACCAGCCCAATCAACCCGAACGACCAGTCGTCACCAGTCACCAGCAGGACACTCTGCCCTACCGCGGCCTGGTCGACCGCCTGTTCGCGCGCGCCCGATAGCATCACATCCAGGTCGCTCTGGCGCTGTGTGTTGAGCGCCTCGATCTTCGCCGCCAACTCGCGCGCCCGCTCCATCGAATCCGCCAGCAGCAACTCAAGCGCAAGCTCAGGCTTGCCCAGACGCGGCGCCGCGTTCAGCCGTGGGGCAATCGCGAACGAGATATCACGGTCGGTGACATTGGCTGGGGACAGCCCGGCGCTCTCCATGAGCGCGCGTAGACCGGGCTGGGCCGCCGTACGGAGCCGTTCGAGACCAGCGTGGGCCAGCGCCCAGTTGGATGGCGAGAGCGGAACCACATCGGAGATCGTGCCAACGGCGGCCAGATCGAGCAATTCCTCAAGCGTCTTCTCGGCCGGGAACTCCGGGAGCGACCAGAGCAGCGCCTCGGCCATGCGAAACGCCACCCCCGCGCCACAGAGATTCGGATCGAAGGCGTCGTCCAGCGCGACGAGCGGATTGACGACAATCATACCCTCCAGGCTCGCGACATTCTCGCCATGCGGCGGGTGATGGTCCGTCACGAGCACATCCATGCCCAGCGCGCGTGCCTGCTCCACCTCAGCGACGTTGGCCGTGCCGCAATCCGTGGTGACGATCAGCCGGGTACCGCGCTCATGCAACTCGCGCACCACATCCGGGTTCAGGCCGCGCCCGTCGTCATCCCGGCTAGGGATCTTGCTATCCACCACCGCGCCTGCCGCCCGCAGCGCGCGCACCAGGATCGCGCATGACGTGATACCGTCGCAGTCATAGTCGCCGAAGACGGTGATTGGCTCCTGCTCGTCCACCGCCCGCCGCAGCCGCGCCACCGCCGCCTGAAGCATGGGCAGCTTCGCCAGCGCCGGATCAGCATGCCAGTCGCCTCGTAGAAAATCGCGCATGGCGCCCACCGCAACCCCACGGTTGAATAGCAACTGCGCCTGAAGCCTGTGGCCCCGGCTCTCGCCAAGCACGCTCAAATCGGCGGGATCCAGTTGCGGTCGGGACTGCAATCGCGCCCGCAACAATGGCGCGAACGCGCCAACCGCCTCATCTGGCCAACCCACTACGGTCTCTGCTCCATCATCAGCTATCTCACTCATGCGTACAGCCTGTCTCGTGAAAATATCCTAGCCCGCTATCGCCGCTGGCTCGTCTGGCAACAGCCGCGCGAAGACCTCGTTGCCCAGCAGCCGCCCATGCTCCGTCAGCCGGATGCGGTCGCCGACCGTCTCGATCAGCCCCAGGTCGCGTATATCGGCCAGACGCTCGTCGAAGACCTGCTCAAACGTGCGGCCGTAGCGCGCGGCGAACTCAGAACGTGAGACGCCCACATTGAGCCTCAGCCCCAGCATCGCCGTTTCCGCCATCGCCATCGCCGACGAGACAACCTCATCCTCGACGATCGCGCCCGCTGGCAGCACTATTGCTTCGGCGCCCACCTCACCTGCCTCGTTCGCTGCTAAAGAGGCGCGCATTTTGGCGATATAGCCAGCGATGGGCCTCGCCTCGGCGAAGCGATGGCCCGCGAAGCAGGAATGCGCGCCAGCCCCTAGTCCTATATACGGCAGATTGCGCCAGTAGGTGAGATTGTGGCGACACTCGTGGCCAGGAAGCGCCCAGTTCGAGATTTCATACTGCCCATATCCCGCGCGAGCCAGCCGCTCCATAGCGTGCTCGTACATATCGGCGGCGGTGTCGTCGTCCGCTGGGATCACACGCCCGTCACGCACCCAGCTAAAGAGCGGCGTACCCTCCTCGACAATAAGCGAGTAGAGCGAGAGGTGCTCCGGGCCAAGCATCAGCGCGCGCTCCAGTGTATCGGCCCAGGTGGACAGTGACTGGTTGGGCAGCGCGAAGATGAAGTCGAGATTGATGCTGGTAAACCCGGCCTGTCGCGCCGCCGCGAACGCCGTTTCGATCTCTTCGGGAGAGTGAATCCGCCCCATCCAGCGCAGCAGACCCGCGTCGAAGCTCTGCGCCCCCATGCTCAGCCGGTTGACCCCTGTCGCCCGCAGGGCATCGAGCCGCCCGTATTCCAGCGTGCCAGGGTTGGCCTCCAGCGTAATCTCAGCATCGGCGTCGATAGCAAAGGCTGTTCGCGCCTCTCGTAGCAGCCCCTCCACCTGCGCGGCGGTCAGCAGGCTGGGCGTTCCGCCGCCGAAGAAGATCGTGCGGCAACGTCGCGGCGTGCCATCCGCCCGGCGCGCGCGCTGCCCGGCCAGACGAATTTCCCGCGCCAGCGCGTCCACGTAAGCCTCTCGCTGGCCAAGCATCCCAGCGTAGGAGTTGAAATCACAGTAGTGGCACTTGGCGTGGCAGAACGGCACATGGAGGTAGAGCGAGACCGACTCCAGTTCAGCGGCCAGCGCGTCAGATAGGCTGCCATCGCCCGCTGTCCCGTTGTCGTCTCGTTTCTCTCCGGTCGGCCTGCCCATACATTGCCTCCACATTGCCTCCACATTGCCTCCACACTGCCTCCACAAACATCAACGGCATGCCAGCATCGAGCCGACATGCCGAAGAGTGCGTGTTATCTATCCGGCCAACGCCTACGGATTCACCGGGTTCGTCACGGGCGGTTGACTGCTGACGTTGGGCAACGTCGCATTCAGGTCCGGGAGCTTCGGCATATTACGATCTGCGGTCAGCATGTCGTTGTCTGGCGCGCCAATCGTGTAGCTCGGAAGCACCTTCTCACCGCCAAGCCAGTGCGAAAGGATGTTCGATTTGGCATCGCTCAACGCGGTCGCGTCTACCGCGCGGTTATCGTCGAAGGCAAGAACCTGCACGATATCCCAGGTGCCGCTGGCATCGTGAATCGGTCCGCTGATGTCGTTGACCTTGCGGCCAGACGCCGTCCACCAGAGTTCGATTCCGGCGTCGCCCGTGCCAGGCGCCACCCAGCCGAGATCTCCGCCCTTATCCTTGCTATCGACATCCAGCGAATACTTCTTCGCCAGCCCGTTCCAGTCGCCGGTCTTGCGCAACTGATTGAGCACGCTTTGCGCATCCGCCTCTTTGTTCACCTCGATGTGGCGCAGATGCGCCTGGCGAGTAGGCGATGTGAGCGTACTCTGGAGATACGTCTCCATCTTGTCGCGTCGAAGCTGAATCTGCGCGAAATTGCGGACGTCCGCCTCGGTCAGACCATTCTTCGCCAGGAAGTCGCTGTACTTTTCGTTCGCGGGGAAGGACTTCTTGAACGTATCCACTGCCTTGTCGATGTCAGCCTTGGTTGGAGTAAAGGTGGAGGCAGGGACGTGATTCTGCTGCTCGAAGCGCCGCGCGCCCTCTTTGATAAGCTCGTCTTCCGTCATCAGCGTCGCGGTCGCGGCGGTAATCTGCGCCTGCTGATAGGTTGCCTCGTCGGTCTGAATCTGGGAAATGATGATCTGGTTCTGCGTCGTCGCGTTCGGATCGCCCTGCTGGACCTTGGTCTGGAGATCGTTCATCTGATGAATCTCGATCTGCAGCTTATTCCAGACGGTCTGCGCCTCATAGGCGAGCGTCTTGCGGTACTGGTCCTGCGTATACGTCGCCCCGTTGACCGTGAGAAACGTCTTGTTGGGAATGAAGACATTTTGATTGAGGATGCCAAGCACCACCGCAAGGATGACCGCGCCGATGACAACTCCGAGGAACGAAAACGCCGCCACGGTCTGGAAGCGCAACTTTTGGGCTTTGGTGAGATGGCCTCCCCAGCCGAACAGTAAGGGTTTGCCGTCACGCCGACCTTCCAGGCGCGCTGTCTGCCGCTTAAACTGTGTGTTGCGGTTCGAGGCGCGCGAACGGGCGTTTTGCCGTGGCGGTTTTTGCAGGGTCTCGTTACTCATAGGCGCGTTCGGTTCTCCACCTGTGGTGCTCAATGGGTTGACTGGCCGCCCGCCGATGGGCCTTCCCTCCCCTCGGCGCGCGTTTCTACCAGTGTACCATCAAGAGCCGCGAATTTGTGCGGCGGTATAGGGCAAAAGCGCCATCTGTCGCGCATTCTTCAGCGCCACTGTCAGTCGGCGCTGGTGCTTGGCGCAGGTGCCTGTCTTGCGGCGCGGCTCGATCTTGGCGCGCTCTGAGATGTAGCGGCGCAGGCGCCCGACATCCTTGTAGTCAATCTCGCGCACGTGATCGACGCAGAAGGCGCAGACCTTTCGACGCGAGCGGAAATCACGACCGCGACCGCCGCCACGGGGGCCACCGAAACGCTCTGGTCGATCCGAGCGCTCTGGGCGGTCAGGACGCTCCGCACGTGCGGGGCCGTCTTGTGGCGCGCCATCTCTCCTGGGTTGCATGCGTATGTGCTCCTTGTAACGTATGGGATTGCCGATTCACCAGGTGACAAACCAACGTCACCGAGGCGAACCGGCACGTACATCATTGCTCCGCCTTAAGCGGCGAAGCCCGCAGTGCTGTGGGTGAACCCCACCTTATCCACGCGCCGCATTCATCACTATCTCAACGCGGCGTGAGCCTGCGCGGTTCCAAAAACACGCTCAATGGACTATCGAGACCATCGGGCTAGACTGGCTAGAAGGGAACATCGTCGGCGCCCATCTCATCGCCGTAGCCAGAGCCACCGCCGGAGCCATCTCCACCCTTCGGGGTGAGCATCTCCATATCGGTCGCCGTGACCTCCCAGGCCGTGCGCTCGACGCCGTCTTTATCGGTGTACTTGCGAGAGGTCATGCGCCCCTCGATATACACCTTCGATCCCTTGTGCAGATAGTTATTACAGGTCTCCGCGAGGCGTTCCCAGGCGACGATGTTAAACCACTGGGTCTCCTCGCGCTGTTCGCCGCTCTCATCACGACGCCGACGGCTTACAGCCAGCGAAAACTTCGCGATAGCTTTGCCGCTGGGCGTGTAGCTCAGCTCCGGGTCGCGTCCCAGATTGCCGATGAGCATAATCTTGTTCAGCATGACAGCCGTTCCCTTCAGAAATCTAGCCGCCCTCCGCAGCTCCGCCAGTTTGGGAGCCGATCACTCGCGGCTATGATGCGTCCGACTCTGATGCGTCGGCGGTGGCTTCTGGTTCGCTGGCCTCGGCCGCTACTTCGGCCTCAGTGGGAACAACGGTTTCAGTATCGGTATCAGCCTCAGCCTCAGCCTCGACGGCCACTGGCTCTTCCGCAGCCGGAGCTTCGGCTGGGGCCTCAGCGGCTGGCTGGGCTTCGGCGGCGGCGGCGGCGGTCGCGGCACGGGCGCGAGCCTCTTCGGCGGCGCGATCATCTTCCAGCGCGCGCTGGCGCTGTTGCGCCACTGCCTTGGGGTCACGCACCTTCATGAGATGGCGCATGACATCTTCATTCACACGCAGTCCGCGCTCAATCTCAACCACAGCCACCGTTGGCATAATGAGGTCGAAGAAAAAGTATAGGCCATCACGATGATGCTGGATGGGATACATCATGCGACGTCGCCCCCAAGCATTCACGCGCACCACCTGTCCGCCATTGTTGATGATGGACTGGCTAACACGCTCGACGATAGCCCGCGCCTGTTCTTCGCCTACATCGGGGTTGATAATAAGTCCCAGTTCGTAGTCACGATCCCGCGCCATGCGGTCTCCTCTCCTGTGGGTTTGCTCCCGTTCGCTGCACGCCGCGCCCGCATGAGACGCGCGGTGGTAAAACGGGGCAGGATATTGGGTTCAGACGCAACGGCCAGACCGGCGTCTGTGGTATGGCGGCGTATGCGCGCTGGCATGATAACGCCGCTGGCTCGCAAAGCCACATCGATCATTATATCATTGCGCCTGAACCTCCGCAATAAGAGGGATAAAGCCCAGTACTGTGTTGTGTCTCGCGTTGAACCGGAAGCCACTCCGTCCGCTAACAACGTTATTCTCCGCTGCGCGCGAAAACCGGAAATTCAAGTGAATTATGGCAGGTGTGCGGCTCT
Source organism: Ktedonobacterales bacterium (assembly GCA_025928125.1). Lineage (GTDB taxonomy): Bacteria > Chloroflexota > Ktedonobacteria > Ktedonobacterales > JADMIN01 > DAHUXT01. The sequence goes on along the minus strand of JAICKD010000002.1, from coordinate 13,033 downwards.
TCCTCTCGGATATAGGGAGTAATCGGCGCTCGTGAACATCAGCGCAATACAGCAGGGCAGCGATGCCGTCATCCATCCTCAGCGGGTAACAGTGAACGTCGTACTCTGGGTGACCGTTTGCCCCGACGATTTGGCCGTCACCGTCGCGGTGGCCGTCCCGGCGCAAGAGGCGCTCACATTCCACCGCCAGGTATAGTTTCCGCTGCCGTCCGCGTGCGCGCTGCCATGCAGACCCTTCCCCCCAGCGTAGCTGCCGTCACAATAGCGGACGGTCAGGCTCACCATGGCGTCAGGCTTCGTATGCACGCACACCATCCCTCGCCCACCGATGGCCCCGCTGGCACAGGTAAACGCAACCGTGAACGATGGAGCCGGAGTGTTGCGTGCGGACGCCGTGGGAGATGGGGTTGGCGTCGGACCATCCGCCGTGGGCGACGCCACAACATTCACTGCGCGCCCGGCAGTCGGCGTCCCCTGGCCAGGATGCGACGACTGTGAAGGAAGAATTGCGCGGAGTACGACAAGACTGAGCAGCACGGTAAGGATGACGGTACCAACAATTGCCACCAATCCCAGTTGCTGACGGCGTGAGGCGAACCAGAACCGCCGGGGAATAAACGGCGGACGCGCATGCTCGCGCTGGTTAGAGGCAGGCTGCTCCCAGGGCGGAGCCAACTGCGGCTCGGTCTGCTGCGACTCGTCCGGCGCAACCGATGCTTCATCACGAGCTGCTCCACCCTGACTTTCGTGCAGGGGTGGCCATTTCGGCAGTATTGGCCAGCGCGATCCCTTCGCTTTCGCCTCCGCCTGCCCGCGCGTCGGCGAAGCCATTGAGGCATCCGGCTCCTTGCCGCTCTGAGGCGTCCGCTGCCAGAACCCGCCAACGGTACCAGGATGCTCCTTCCCAAACCATGTCATACGCCGCTTGGGCGCCTTACGATCCATTGGCCTCTTACTCCTCGTTGCCACGACCATCCATGTCATCCTGATGATGGGCTATCGTACAACCTGACGCTGAGACACTAGCCCATCTCTCCCATGTCGCCTGCTTGCAAAGCTGCCTCCATTGGCGCGCACGAACCTGCGGAGGATGCCGTCGTGGCGGCATCCCTACGCGGAAAAATGGCGCGCAATCCAGACGACCCGGCGCCGATCTGGGCAAGGCTGCAAGAAGGAGCGAGAGCTAACCCGCCAGCTCGCGTCGCCGAGCGCGAAGCCGGGCCAGCGTATCCTCAGCCAGGGCCAGCGCATCGCGTTCGCGCTGGACAATCTCCGGCTTGGCCCGCGCGACGAAGTTGGGGTTCTCGAGCACCTTCTTCGAGCGCTCGACCGCCGCCTCCGCCTTCACGATCTCGCCATCCAGCCGCTCCGCCTCTTTCGCGAGATCGAGCAAGCCCGCCAGTGGCAGATAGATTTCTACGCCGCCCGCCACCAGCGCCATTGCCTGCTCTGGCTTTGTGGCGAGCTTGCGCTCGATACGCGGCGGCTCCGTGCGGGCCAGTTGCTCAATCAAGGCCGCCTGCTGGCGCAGCAGCGTTGTTTTGTCGCCACCCGCCAGAATCACCTTGATATGCCGCTTCGCCTCAACCTCCGCCTCGTTGCGCGCGTTGCGGATGGCGATAACAATCTCCTGGATGAGCGCCATATCAGCCTCGGCGCGATTATCCTGTTGGCGCGTCGCGGTAACGCTCGACACCGGCCATGGCGCCACAATCAGCGCAGACGCCGGGCGCTCATCCTCGGGGATGCCAGCGTAGAGATGCTGCCAGACCTCCTCGGTAACGAACGGCATGAACGGATGCAGCAGTCGCAGCGCGCGATCCAGCGCCGCCCGCAGAATGAGCGCCGTTCGCTGGGCCTGCGCCTCGTCGCGTAGCTGAACCTTGGCGATTTCCAGGTACCAGTCGCAGTATTCCGACCAGATGAAGTCGTAGATTTGGCGGCCCGCCTCGCCAAACTGATAGTCTTCCATCAGCCGCGTGACCTCGGCGGTCAGACGTTGCGCCCGACTGACGATCCAGCGGTCGGCCAGCGATTTTGGCTGCACCGCCTCCAGCGCCGGGATGCCGCCGCCCAGTGCCTCGGTCTGCCCAATGACGAAGCGCGCGGCGTTCCAGATTTTGTTGGCGAAGTTGCGGTTGCCGACGATACGCTGTGGGGACAGCTTCATATCGTTGCCCGGCGTGCTGCTGGTGGCCAGCGTGAAGCGCAGCGCATCGGTGCCATATTCGTCCATGACTTCGATAGGATCGATCACGTTGCCGAGCGACTTGCTCATCTTGCGGCCCTGCTCGTCGCGCACGAGGCCGTGTAGATAAATGGTGTGGAACGGCACGACGCCGAGGAAGTGGATCCCCGACATGACCATCCGCGCCACCCAGAAGAAGAGGATGTCGTAGCCGGTCTCGAGGACGCTGGTGGGATAGTACGTCCGCAGGTCAGGCGTATCATCCGGCCAGCCGAGCGTGCTGAACGGCCAGAGCCACGAGCTGAACCAGGTATCCAGCACGTCGGGGTCCTGTTCCAGCCGCGTGCCATCGCAGTTTGGACAGCTGGTAGGAGCCTCGCGCGCGACGATGATCTCGCCGCAGTCCTGGCAATACCACGCGGGGATACGATGGCCCCACCAGAGCTGACGTGAGATGTTCCAGTCGCGGATGTTCTCCAGCCAGTCGGTGTACGTCTTGTTGAAGCGCTCCGGGACGATGCGTAGCTGCCCATACTTGAGCGCGCCAAGCGCCCCCGTCGCCAGCGGCGTCATCTTCACCCACCACTGCATCGAGATCAGCGGCTCGATCACCGTGCCACAGCGCGAGCAATGGCCCAACGGAATCGTATACGACTCCGCCCTTTCGAGCAGCCCCAGCTTGCGCAGCGCCTCGACAACGCCCTCGCGCGCCTCGAAACGGTCCATCCCCGCGAACTCGCCCGCCGCCTCGGTCATCTTCGCGTCGAACCCGATGACCTGAATCCGCTCCAGCCCATGCCGATTGCCAATCTCGAAGTCGGTTGGGTCATGCGCTGGGGTCATCTTGACCGCCCCCGTCCCAAAGTCTTTATCCACGGCATTATCGGCAACGATGGGGATGCGACGATTCATGATGGGCAGAATGACGAATCGACCCACCAGGTCGCGGTAACGCTCGTCGGCGGGATTGACCGCGACGCCAGTATCGCCGAGGATCGTCTCAGGGCGGGTCGTGGCGACGGTAATGTAGCGCGTCTTGCCTTTGTCCTCGCCGGGCAGCGGCTCCAGCGGATAGCGGACATAGTAGAGCGCGCCGGGCGTATCCTCAACCTCAACCTCCAGGTCCGAGATCGAGCTGGTGTCTTTGGGACACCAGTTGATGATGCGCTCGCCGCGATAGATCAGCCCCTCTTCATAGAGGCGGACGAAGACCTCACGGACGGCGCGGCTCAGCCCTTCATCCAGCGTGAAGCGCTCGCGCTCCCAGTCGCACGACGCGCCCAGGCGGCGATGCTGGTCCTGGATGCGATGCTTATACTGGCCCACCCACTCCCAGACGCGCTCGACAAAGCGCTCGCGGCCCAGTGTATGCCGGTCGGAGCCTTCGCGTGCCACCTGTCGCTCGACGACGGCCTGGGTGGCGATGCCCGCGTGGTCCTCGCCCGGCACCCAGAGCGTCGGGTCACCGAGCATGCGATGGTAGCGAATCATGATGTCTTCGAGCGTCGCGGTGATGGCGTGGCCGAGATGCAGCGCGCCAGTCACGTTGGGCGGCGGCATGCTGATGACGAACGGCCTGCGCCAGGGTTCGGCATTGTTTTCGCGCGGCTTGAAGTAGCCGTTCTCTTCCCACCAGCGATAGAGCCGCTGCTCGACCGCCTGTGGCTCGTACGCCTTCGGAATCTGATCGAGCCGCCGCGACTCCGCGTTCTTCTCCACTGTCATATGCCAGCCCCTTCCTCCGCCTGCTCAATGCATCGCGGGAAAACAAAACGAGCCTCCGCCCAATACGGGACGAGAAGGCTCGTGGTACCACCCCTGTTCGCGAGCGCGCCACCTGTAAGCATACAGCGGAACGCTCGCCTCAATCGCGCGATAATGGGCGCATCCCATGTGCGGCTCGGATTCTCTGGGAACCGTTCACCGCACTGGCTCACAGGTCACTTCGCGCGGGCGCGCTGCCAGGGGAAGCTCTCAGCCAGTGGCTTCCCGTCTCTTGTGGCGCGTTCCCGCCTACTCCTCCTGGTCATCGCCAGTTGCAAACACACTCGTCAGTATATGCCAAATCCGTCTGACTGGCAATCACCCAGCCATCCAGCCCGCACCCTTAGCGATGCGTCTCCGCCAAGACGCCCTTCGCCTTTGCCTCCGCGGCCGCCGGGCGATTGGCGCGCGCCGTGGGGGTGCGCCCGCGCAGCCAGCCGGGAAGCCGCCCCAGCGGATTCACCCCGGTCACGCGGCGGAAGGTGAAGATGAAGATAAACATCAGCAGCCAGTTGGCGACGGCAGAGATAGCAATGCGCGCGACATCACCCACCGGCAGCAGCAGCAGCACGCCGGTCAGCAGGATGTTGAAGAGCGTCAGTGGGATCAGGAAGAGCCAGGCGAACCGCATCAACTGGTCGGCGCGCAGACGTGGGAGCGTCGCGCGGATCCAGACGAAGAGCGTCAGCAGCGCGCCCATCTTGAAGACGAACCAGAAGACACAGATGATGTTGAAGACCACCTGCCCCCAGAAACTGCCGAACAGGCCCGTCCAGAAGCCAACCGCCGCGCCCGGACCCGACCAGCCGCCCAGGAAGAGCGCGGTCGCCACCGCCGACACGATGGCCATATTGCCGTACTCACCCAGGAAGAACATGGCCCAGCGCAGGCCGCTATACTCCGTAAGATAGCCCGCCACAAGTTCAGACTCCGCCTCAGGCAGATCGAATGGCGAGCGGTTGGTTTCCGCAAGCCCACAGGTATAGTAGATCAGCAGCCCCAGCGGCTGGAGCAGGATGAACCAGAGCCAGGGGGATCCGGGCTGCATCTGCGCCGCGATAATCTGCGTGAAGGAGATCGAGCCGACGCCACAGACGCTGAGGTCAGGCGAGGCGCCGCTACATCCGGGCGTAAGAACGCTCGTTAGCATGACCACCGGCACGATGGAGAGCACCAGCGGTAGCTCATACGAGATCATCTGCGCCGCCGAGCGCAGACCGCCAATCAGCGCGTACTTATTGTTCGAGCCCCAGCCCGCCATGAAGACGCCGATCACGTCAATCGAGCTGAGCGCGACATAGTAGATGAGACCAGTGGCCAGCGCGCCAGCCGTCAGATAAGGCGAGAACGGCAACACGACAAACGCGGTGATGACAGGGGCAAAGAAGACCATTGGCGCGAGGCGAAAGACGATGAAGTCAGTCTTGCCCGGCCTGACGTCCTCTTTGAACATGAGCTTTATCACGTCGAAGACGGTCTGGAGTGTGCCTTGCGGCCCGTAATGGAGCGGTCCGACACGGTCCTGCATGAGCGCCATAAGTTTGCGCTCCCAGTAGACCATGATCGTCGCCGCCGCCATCAGGAAGATGAGCGAGAAGAGAAAGGTGACGACGAAGTGGATAATATTCTGTACGACGTCGTTCATACGCCCTCCAAGTCAGCCGTATTAGCGATCCACGTCGCCGAGGTCAATATCAATGCTGCCGAGAATGGCGATGACATCGCCAATCTTGTTGCCGCGCAGCAGTTCTGGCAGAATTTGCAGGTTCGAGAATGAAGGCGACCGTATCTTGGCGCGCCAGGGATATTCCGAGCCGTCGCTGATCATATAGATGCCTAGCTCGCCACGGCCCGTCTCGACGGCATAGTACGCCTCACCACGCGGCGGACGGAGCGCCAGCGGCACGCGCTGCGAGATCGAGCCACCCGGCATCTTTTCCAGCGCGATGCGGCACAAGCGCACACTCTCGGCCATCTCCTGCATGCGCACCATGTACCGCGCGAAGCAGTCGCCCTCCTGCCGCACCTGAGGCCGGACGGCGATTTCACGGTACGCGCCATAGGGCCGCGCGACACGCAGATCGAAGACGACACCAGAGGCGCGTAGATTCGGGCCAGTCACCCCAAATGAGACGCCCTGCTGCGGGTCGATATAGCCTACGCCCTGGGTGCGCGCATCGAAGATTTCATTCCCGGTTAGCAGTTCGTGCAACTCGGGGATGCTGACCTTCTCGAAGCGGTCGAGCCACGCCTCGCACTGCTGCATCCAGCCACGCGGGAAGTCATGCACCACACCGCCGGGCCGCATGTAATTATGGGTAAAGCGGTGGCCGCTCAGCGACTCGAACAGGTCCATCAGTCCTTCACGGTCGCGGAAGCACCAGAGAATCGGCGTGAACGCGCCCAGGTCCAGCCCATACGTGCCAATCGCGACCAGATGGCTGGCGATGCGGGCCATCTCACTGACCAGCAGGCGGATGTACTGAGCGCGGCGCGGCGGCTCGATGCCCATAATCGCTTCGATGGCGCCGACGTAGGCCGTCTCATTGATCATCGGGTTGAGATAGTCGGCATTGTCGATGTAGCGCGCGCCATGGATGTAGGGGCGGTTCTCGAAAATCTTCTCCATCCCACGGTGCAGGTAGCCGATGACCGGCGTACACTGAATGACCGTCTCGCCATCCAGCGTCAGCACGAGACGCAAGACACCACTCGTCGAGGGGTGTTGCGGCCCCATGTTGAGGATCATTTCCTCGCTGCGCAGCCCGCTGGCGTCTTCAAAGTAGCTAGCCGTGTCCGCATGTGTATCGGTGGCCATGTCTTATTCCTCCTGGGGCTTTGCCGCGGGATCGAGGTATTGTTCGTCAATGGTGTAGCCGTGCATCGCATTCGCGTCGGAGCCTACACCCTGGCCCGTTTCGAGGAAGACCGCCTCATTACCGAAGGTCGTCATGCCGGGGTGAATACGCTCCTGCTGCCCCTGGCCCAGTCGCTTGAGAACAACGCGCTCCTGTCCGCGCTGTTGTTCGCCAGAGATCGCCCGAACGGCATCCACCTGCGTCGTCGCGCGATCATGCACCACCGCCGGAGTCGTCCTGAAGCTCTTGAGCAGCGGATGCCCCTCGAAGTCGTCTTCGAGCAGCATGCGCCGCAAGTCAGGATGGCCTTCAAAGCGGATGCCATAGAGGTCGTAGGTCTCCCGCTCGAGCCAGTTGGCGGACGAGTAGACGCTGACGAGCGACGGAATCCGCGGGTCGTTGGATGGCGTCTTCACGCGCATCTGCACCAGCCAGTTGCGGCTGATCGAACGAAACTCATAGATGGATTCCAGATGCTCTATCATATCAACGCCGGATATGCAGCTAAGCAGCTCGAAACCCAGCACATCACGCAAGAAGCGACCTGTTTCGACGACCCGCTCCGGCGCGATCTCGATCCCCACGATGCCGTCATTCAGCCGACGCTTGGGGACCGGCTGACCAACCTGCTCGTCGAGTTGAGTGAGCGTGTTAAGCAACTCGTTGATGTGGTCGCGATCATAGGCAAGCAGCGATGGCGCTTCCGCGGCTCCCGCTGCGCGTGGCGCTATATCCAACGGATGACCCCTTTCCGCCAGGCGTAGACCAGACCCAGCGCCAGCACGGCGATAAAGAAGGCAATCTCCACGAACCCGAACCAGGCCAGCTGCTGAAAGATCACCGCCCAGGCGAGGATAAACACGATATCGACGTCGAACGCGACGAAGAGCATTGCGAAAATATAGAAGGCAAGCGGGAACTGGACCCACGCCGAGCCAATCGGCGTCTCACCGGACTCGTAGGTGTCCCACTTGCTCGGCGCGCGATGGGGGCGCTTCGTCAGCAGCCGGTTGACGATATCGAAGGTCACCAGTCCGCCAATGACAAATGCGCAACCGCCGAGAAAGAACAGGGCGGCGAAGAGATATCCTGTCGCGACCACGCGTACCTCCTGGAGCATTGTGGAGTACCGTGCCACTCGTGCGCCTGATGCAATTGAGACGCAGCCGACACATTGCCCGCACGGTTGTTAGGAAGCCGGGCAATTACGGTGACGTGGCCAACCAATGAGGATCGTACCGCGCCATCTTCGATTATACCATAGCCCATCCGGCCGAACAACGCGCCCGGACTCACCAAATTTAGAACGAGCCGGTTACAATATCCGCGACGAGACAGACGAAGGGGTTGCCGCACATGGGAGGTAAATGTGAAATTCGTCCTATCCACTCTGGTCAGTTGGAGATATCTTTGAAGGGTTGGCACGTCATAGGTTTGCGGAAGTATTACTGGCGTACGAGCAATCGGGCGGCGCACTTGATTTACATCTTGTGGAGCAGCCGACCCACCAGTTGGCTAGCAGGCGCTTCGGCGTGACATGGGTATGCTATACTGAGGCGCTGTCACGTCGGGCGCACAGCGCGTGACCTACCGCCGCCAGAGGAATTTTCGGCACGGATGTGCAATTTACATAGAGTTCGCGGAGGGGATAAGGTATGCAGTGCTGGCAGTGTGGCACGGAAGTCCAGCCGGGTGAACGAACGTGTGGCTACTGTGGCGCCCGATTGACAACCCCACCAGCAGGTCGGTCGCCCCGTTCTTCCCAGCAGCGCTACCCGTCGTCGCGCAATGCGCCACGAAGGCCACGCGATGATGACTGGGATGCTGACGCGCTCGACGAGAGCGGCTATGGCCCCGCCTACGGCCAGGATGACCGGGGTGGCGAGCGACGAGGCTCGCGCGGTCGGCCAGACGATTCCTGGGATGAGTCCCGCGCAGACATGCGCCGTGGTGGTCAGCGCAGCAGACCGCGCGAACGCCAGGAACCCGATGGCTACGATGACGACTACGCCAGCAGCGACTACGGCGCGCAGCAGCCCGATCCGATGGACGATCCGTTCAACGATCCGCGTGCGCCCCGCAGCCTGCGCTCCAACCCGCAGCGTGGGCCAGACTCCCGCAGCCGACAACCGTCCAGGGATGACTGGCAGCAGCAGGCGCCGCCTGACATCGGCGAGGGACGGTCTCGCCGCCCCCCAACTGACCCCTCGCGCGGTCGCCGCGATGAGAGCGCCTATTACGGCCAGCGCCAGGGCCAGGGCCAGGGTTATCCGCCAGACCCGTATGAAGGATACGAGGAGCCGGGGCGTTCCCGCCGTTCGCAGCCTTCCTCCGCCGACAATCGCTACAACCGCCCGTCCGCCTCGCGCGGCCAATCCTACGATGAGGACTACGGCAGTGGGTCCTATGGCAGTGGGTATAGCGATGAGTACGATGCGCAGCGTCAGCGTGGGTCACGCCAGGACTACGGCCGCCGGATGCCGCCGGACGACGACTCATCGTGGTCTCAGCAGGTCGGATCGCGCGCCCGTTCGCTGCAACAGCGCTGGGGAGAGACACTTAGCAGTGTCAGGATTCCTGGCTTCCGCCCAGCGGAAGGGGAAGACAAAGGCAAGTCGTCCTCGCGCCGCATCGTGACAACCGTTGTGGTGCTATTGGTACTCCTCACGGCGGTGGTCGCCGGAGCGATCGTGCTGGCGCCACGGGTGCTGAATCGGCTCAATCCATCAGGGACGACGGCGTCGTCGGCGCTTTGTACGGCGTCTGGCACGGCGACAAATGGCGCCGTGCCGACACCTGGGGCGCACCTTAAGCAGTTCGCCAGCTCAAGGTCGCGCTATGGCGTGAACTATCCCGAAACGTGGACCGTCGAGCCGCAGCAGAAGGCGGCCAGCGGCTACGATTATATCGATGTCTATACGCTGCCGAACTCGTCAACACTGGTGAGCATCGAACAGGCGCAAGCGGCGTGCGCACTCAGCGATGTCAACATCATCCAGGGCGAGGTAGCCGCCGCGCAACAGCAGAACATCACCTTCACCGAAAGCGCCACGGCGGCCAGAACCCAGACCATCGGCGGCGAGCAGTGGCAGCGGCGAGAATATGATGTGACCGACAAGGGCGTGACGCTGCACATGGTCATCCTGGCCTGCCACCATCAGGGGCGCGCCTATGTGATTGTGCTGGTGAGCCGCACGACGACCTTCGCGCAGGACGATACGGGCATCTTCGAGCCGATGCTCAAATCGTTCGCGTTCACCAATTGATAGGCGCGGGCGGTTGAAACCGCGCCTGAAGGGCCTCGCTGCGCTCCGCCACAAAGTCCGCCTGCGCGGACTCCCCCAATTCTCTCGCGCGGCGTCTGTCGTACAAGCGAGCGGATGCAGCGTGAGCAGAAATTAGCCGCGCCCCGAATACTGCGAAGTTATTGCACTCCTACTCTCGCTAGCTATCCCTTATCCATCTTTATGCGTCTAGGCGTCAGGTGGTGTAAGCGCAGCTTCGTAGTAGGAGCGGGTTTCGGGGTCGTGGCAGACGAACGTTACCTGCTCTGGCAGCTCGGATTGCGCCAGCGCGTCTGTCACCTCAGCAACGGCAATGCGCGCCGCGCGTTCACGTGGGAAGCCAAAGGCGCCGGTGCTGATCGCGGGGAAAGCAATGGTGCGCAGGTTATGCTGCCGCGCCAGCGCCAGACTGTTGCGGTAGCAACCTGCCAGCAGCGCGTCCTCATCATGGTCGCCGCCGCGCCAGACCGGGCCAACGGTATGAATCACGTGGCGCGCGGGCAGACGATAGCCGCGTGTAATCTTGGCCTCACCTGTCCGGCAGCCGCCGAGCGTGCTGCACTCATCCACCAGTTGCGGACCTGCCGCGCGGTGAATCGCGCCATCGACACCACCGCCGCCGAGCAGCGAGCTATTGGCCGCGTTGACAATTGCGTCTACGTCGAGGCGGGTGATATCCCCAGAGACGATAAGAATGCGATCCGCCATCTGCTGGCCTCCCTCTGCGCCGTTCGCAGGTCGCTGCCACGCCGGGCTATTGTGAGGAATTCGAGACCGGTATCGTCTTCCCAAGCTCGATTCGGTCAATCGTCCAGCTGCCATTTTGATTGACCAGATGGATCGTCTGCACCTGCGCCTGGGAGGTGTTCCCCCGGCGCACCACATCCACCGTCACCACGGCCGCCGAGCCTTGAACCGTGGCGTTACCTTCGGTGGTATACGACTCCACGATACCACTTACCGAATCGTAGGCGCTGAATTGCGCCGCGAAAGCGCTCTGCGAGAGGCGTCCCTTGGCGTCGTCCGAGAAGAAGCCGTAGGCGCGCGTGTAGTCTTGCTGGTGTAGCGCGCTGTAGAAGTCGAGCGCGGTCTGGCTGGGATCGTTCAACTGGTTGCGGAACCAGACGCCGCTGGCGACCGCGGCCGCCGCTGAGATGGCGCACGCCAGCAGCAAGACCACCGCCAGCCCCGCCAGAATCACCCGAAGCAGCGTGGGGCGCTTGCGCGGCGCAACAGGAAGGGGGTTACGCGAATTCGAGGCGGAGAGCTTGCGCATGCGCGCGCTGACATCAGGGCGGTCGCTCAGCTCGCGTCGGCGCTGCTCCAGGATGCCGCTCAAGTCCGGCCGACTCTTCGCATCGCTCATTAACATTCCCCTCCCAGGTGATTCGACACTGATATCATCCTGGTCGCCATCATCCTGTCCTCGTGTCCGCCAGTATAGTGAGTGAGCCGCGACAATGCAACGCCGTTACCCATTTGGCATATCTGGCATATACTGCACTATCTGGAATATTTCTCACACGGAGACGCCCGCATGACCCATTCCGTCGCTATTACCGACCTGACCGAACGCATCCGTGACTACGCGCTCTCGCTGGGCTTCGATCTGGTGCGCTTCACCACCGCCGACCCGATGCCCGATGCCGAGGCGGCGCTCAAAGAGCGTATTGGCCAGGGGCTGATGGGCGGCCTCGACTGGTTCACCGCCGAACGCGCCGAGGTCGCCGCCAATCCGCGCGCGCTGCTGCCCGCGGCGCAATCGGTAATCGCGCTCGGTACATTTTATCTCACCGATGCTCCGCGCGATGAGACAGCGCCGGGCGATCCGCATGGGCGGCTCTCGTGCTACGCCTGGGGCGACGACTACCACGAGGTCATTCGCGCGCGGCTGGACGCGCTTGCCGCCTTCATCCGCGAGAACGCGCCGCCAGAGCATGAGAAGATCATCGTCTTCGTGGACACCGGGCGGATGGTGGACCGCGCTATCGCGCAGCGGTCGGGGCTGGGCTGGTACGGCAAGAACACCAACATCCTGACGAAAGGCTGGGGATCGTGGCTCTTTCTGGCCGAGGTTGTCACCAGCCTGGAGCTTGCGCCGGATGAGCCGCTGGCAGCCAACTGCGGCCAGTGCGAGGTCTGCCTGCACGCCTGCCCGACCAACGCCTTCGTCGCGCCGTACGTGCTGGACAATCGCCGCTGCATCTCCTATCTCACCATCGAGCTACGCGGCAGCATCCCGATGGAGCTGCGTCCGCTGATCGGCACGCACATTTTCGGCTGCGACATTTGCCAGCAGGTCTGCCCGGTGAATCTGGTGGTGGAGAAGCGACTGCGCCAGCGCGGCGAGTTCGGCGTACCTGGCGAGCGCCCGATGTTCCAGCCACGGCCCGCCACTGGCTCCAGTCCAGCGCTGATTCCGCTGCTCAAACTGGACGACGAAGCTTTCCGCGAGCGCTTCCGTCACAGTCCGGTGAAGCGGGCGAAGCGGCGCGGCTTGCTGCGTAACGTCTGTGTGGCGCTCGGCAATATCGGCGATCCGGTCGCAATTCCGGCGCTATCCGACGCGCTCCATGATTCTGAGCCGCTGGTACGCGGCCACGCCGCCTGGGCGCTCGGTCGCATCGGCGGGCCAGACGCGCGCGCCGCCCTGGAAAGCGCGCAAGTCGACGAGCAAGACGCGACAGTTCAGCAGGAGCTTCGCTGCGCGCTGGCGATGTGAACTCAAACGTACACTGACAGCAAAACAGCAAGATAGAAGAAGCCTACCTCTGATCTGTGTTGGTAAGCTGTGTTGCGTATCCACGGCACGAACTCTATAGGAGACGACCCTAAGACCGAACAGAGTAATCTCATTCATCAACCCCAGAGGAGAACTTGATGACCAATCCACGCATTGTCTCACGCGACGAGTGGCTTATCGCGCGCAACGAACTGCT
>JAICKD010000619.1 GCA_025928125.1 Ktedonobacterales bacterium | reverse complement strand
TGACTGTCCACATGAATGGGCGGCTCCGCCGGGAATCGAACCCGGATGCTCGGTTTAGAAGACCGATGCTTTGTCCATTAAGCTACGGAGCCGGTGATAGGCGCGATATCGCGCTCATGCGCGCACCCGCATTGTAGGCATGCTTCGCCGTTGGACGCAACCCCCGCCGCGCGACCCGTCATAATCTCGCGCGACGGCATACATGCTGTGTGGCGCCGCGCTGTGCTACATTATGGGGCGAGCGTCCCGTGTGTGAGCGTCGCCAATGACCGAGGTTTCTCCCTATGGACAAAGCAGAATTTCTCGAACGCATCCGCGGCGGACGGCGGAAATTGAACGAGGCGATCAGCGGGCTGACCGAAGAACAGATTGCCGAGGATCTGGTCACGCCGGAATGGGCGTTGCGCGACCTGCTGGCGCATCTGGCGGCCTGGCAGGGCGAGGCTCTGCGCTGGGTCGAGCAGGCCGCGCACAGCGAGGAGATTGGGCCGCTCATCAATCAAAGCGTCGATGAATGGAATGCGCATCGGGTCGCGGAGCGGCGGCATCTACCGATTATCGAGGTCATGCAGGAACTCAACGAGAACCACGACCATCTGCTAGCGGCGCTGGATAAGTGGCCCGCCGAGAGTGCGCCGCTGGGGCCGGGCGCGTGGGACGAAACTGCCCGTCTGTGGTGGCTGACCGAGCACGACGAAGAACATCTGCCGCTGATCGCGGACTATCGCCGACGGCTCGCGGCCAGCGCGGCATCCGCGACCGACCACGAGCAGACAGCCCGATAGCGTCATCAGCACTTGCGTATAGCCGGTAACCCTTAGCGCCTGCCGCCGGGGCGCGCGAGGCCAGCGCCACCCATGCCTCGCAGCCGCTGGCCGATGCGCACCAGCGTCACGCCGCAATAGGCGACGATGGCGAACGCGAGCAGCGAGAGCCAGACATCTACCTGCTCCAACATCAGGCTGGAGATATTCGCGCTATTGGAGATGATGAGATAGAAGACCGTCACGGCGGCGAAGAGCAGGCTGGCCAGCGCGGGCGAGCGGCGGAAGAAGCGGCGAATGCCCCGCTGCAGCCGCAGCAGAACCGAGACGATCACAATCGTAATAAGCGCAATGGCGAACTGAATGCCGTTCTTTGGATTGGCCACCAGCGCCACAACGAGCAGCAACGAGGCCGCCAGCCCCAGCACGCCGCACGCGATGAGCAGGGGGGCAATGAAGGTGAGGCGCGGGCGGACGCGGGCGACGATGCCGAGAACGATTGTGGCGACGATGAAGATCGGGAGCGCGGCAACCACAATGGTCGCCAGCTGCGCGTAGGTCTCGCCAAATTGCTTGAACGTCGTCCCGGCGTGGACGATCCCCTGGTCGATGTTTCCGCCTGACCATTGGCCGTTGGTCGCGTTCACGATGAGCTGCACCGCCTGATAGATCAGCCCCAGATAGGCGACAGCCGCGGCAACGCCCCAGGCGATGGCCAGCGAAGCGCGCCTGGAGGCATCTACGCGCGGATCGGTCTGTTGCTTTTGTCTGTTGAACATGAAGACTCCTCTGTCTGTCGTGACTCGCACTTCCAGATAGCGCCCAGGTCACCCGCGTTGACAATGCCCGGTGGGTTCTATACTAGCAGGGTCTGTCTAGTCCTGGAAGTAGGTGGGTGAGGAGCAGAGGAACAGTTGCGGCTAATCCACGAGGAAACGCGTGGCGACGTTCGTGAGAAGCGGCTGAATCTCAGGATCGGCACGGTAGCGATACAGGCAGGTCGGGCAGACATGCACGCGGATCGAGGAGGTTGCGGTCACGAGCGAGACTGCGCTGAGATGGCGCTCGCAACAGAAGCGCTCGCACTCGAAGCAACTGGCGACCGAGCGCCGGTGGCAGGAAGCTATCGCGCAACGATAGGTGACGGGCATGGCTGATTCTTCGCTCGCATGTCCCGCGTTGCCAGCCATTGAGGCGCTCCCCCAGCCACACATCCTGATTGTTCGCCACGAGTTGATGAGGCGTATACTCAACACTACGTGGCGGGTTACAGCGCAGTGGTTGCTGGCAGAGGGGCGCATGGTATGGTGTGTATCGTGATGGCGGATTGACACGCGCCGACACGTACACACCTGTCACGAGCGGTGACGACCTCGCAAACAGTGTTCTTTGTGATGAGTGCGGCAAAAAGGCGGTACGCCCGTGCGGCCTGAACCTTCAACGGCAAACAGAACTGAGCCGACCAATCTGCGCGATGCGCGACGAACCATCGCTGGGTATGCGCTCGCGCGCGTACTCTGGGTCGCGGTGGCGCTGCTGACGGTGGGCATCTTCGCTATCAGTCTCCCGGCCTACGCCGCTCAGATGCGGACGCTCTGCCCCACATCATCCTGCGCCAATGGACAGCTCACCGCCGCCCAGGCAGAGGCGCTGGCGCGGCTGGGCTTCTCACTCGCGACCTACGCCAATGCCTTCGTCGCGCTCAATATCACCGCCAGCGCCTGCTGGTTGCTGATTGCCCTGCTGTTGCTTTGGCGTGGCGGCAATGACCGCATGGCGCTCTTTACCGCATTCACCCTGCTGCTGTTCGGTGTGGCGCGATTCCCCGATGCGCCCGCCGCGCTGGCGGCGCTGCATTCTGAGTGGTGGCTGCCGGTGATGGTTCTGCGCTATCTCGGCTCGGCCTGCCTGAGCTTCTTCTGCTACCTCTTCCCCGATGGCCGCTTCGTGCCGTGGTGGACGCGCTGGGTGGCATTCGCCTGGCTGCTGCCGCAGCTTCCGGAGTTCTTCGCGCCTGGCTCATCGCTGGACCCGTTGCGCTATCCGCCGCTGCTTCAGGCCGCTGGCTTCCTGGGC
>JAICKD010000717.1 GCA_025928125.1 Ktedonobacterales bacterium | reverse complement strand
GGCGCGCTATGAGACGATGATGACGCGCGCGCCGATGCCCACCCAGGCGTAGAGCGCTTTCGCGGCGGGCGTCGGCATATTGACGCAGCCGTGGCTGCCCGTCTCGCGCGTGCCGTCGGGGTCAGTGTGGGGATATTGGGTGCCAGGGCCAAAGGCGTGTCGCCAGGGCGCATCGTGGATGTAGTAGCCGATGTCGCGGAAGTACATCGCGTAGTTGATATGCTCCGGGGAGTAGTAGAAAGGCGATCCTTGCGGCCAGAGCGAGTAGAAGGTAACGTTCGTTTCCTTGCGCTGCACAGCATAGCTGCCGCGTGGCGTCGGCAGTTGGGGCATGCCCGTCGTCACTGGGCTGGCGAGCACCAGACTCCGGTCCTGGTAGGCCCAGAGCCATTGCTGCGAGAGGCTGACCAGAATCACCTGCCCGCCGTATTGTGGGACGCCCGCGCTAGGCTGCGGCATGGTCGTGGTGACGCTGGCGCAGTCGCAGGCCGGAGGGACGGTCGCGGTAGCCGTCGTGGATAGATGCGTCAGGGGCTTGCCTGCGGCAGATGGCGCGATCCGCGCCGCGCCAAAGACAATGCCCGCCAAAGCGCCGCCGCCCACGCCAACGAGCGCGACACAGGCGACCAGCGCTAGAAAAGCCGCCGCGCGCAATCCCTTGCCCCGAGTTCGTGGGCGCTGGGGTGTCGCATCCCCCGCCATCGAATTAGCCATCCCCCGCACTCCTCTACCGTCAACTTTCCGGCGCGTAGCCTTCGCCAACACCTCGCTTTCCTTACGACGTATCAACGACCCAAAAATAATTGCCAATCGCCAGAATTGTGCCACTATCTCCATTACCCACAATGCTCCGACCGCGCATACAGCCATCTCGCGGCGCCTACGCATGATGACGCTATTCAAGCGGAGGGCGCTATGATACAATGCTGTCCAACCGTTGAGGCTATCAGCCAGTGTCGACGATGTAGTTGTTGGTTTCAATAGCTGGCCGGGGGACGCTATGCAAAGGGAAATCCGGCTGACACCCATCCTGTTGCTGGTGCTCGGCCTGACCACAGTGCTCGTGGTTGGGCTGATCCTGCTGCTCTGGACGTTCTTGCCGCCGAGTCTGCAATCGGGTCTGCCCTTCGCCATCTCGACGGTCGTGATCGTCAATACCGCGCTCTTGCGGGTCATTCCGGGGGTAGGGAAGCGCCTCATCGGCGGCGATTCCGCCTCTGCCGCGCTTGCCAATGCCCAGCCGCAATACGCGCCACAGCCGCAGCACATCGCTTACCAGAAGCATCATGTCGTCGCCGCCGCGCCTGTCGCCACCCCCGCCTGCCATCGCTGTGGCCGGGTCGCACAGCAAGGCGACGCCTTCTGCCGCCAGTGCGGCGCGTCACTCGCCGCGCTGCCGACTCCCCCGCCAGCAGCCATGCCCCAGCCCATCGCTCAGCCCGCTCAACCACTGGCTCGCCCGCCCGCATATTCCGCGCCCAGGGCTGTTGCGCCATCCATCGGAGCCGCGGCCTATGCCGGGCCGGTCACCTCGGTCGGCGGAACGGTGGCTGTCACGCCAACCGTCCATCGCTTCATGAGCAAGCGCGTGCTCCGCTATCTGCTCTTCATTGGCATCGCCTGCAACATTGTCGCCATCGTGCTTTATGCGCTCGTCTCGATTATTGTCGCCTCCTGCTCGCCAGACGCCGATATTTACGCCTGCTCGTCCACCCAGACGGGAGTTGTGACCGTTCTCATCATCCTGACGCTGATCATCTGGGTACCGGGCTTCGTGCTGGTCTTGCTGGCCGATGTCTTCGCGCTGATCCGCACCGTGCTGGTTCGCCGCTGGGGCTGGTTCGCCGCTATTCTGGTGACCTACTTCTTCCTCTGGAATGTGGCGATGCTGTTCTATGTCTTCATCGGGCCAGACGAGCCGCCAGCCAGCCAGATACCGGTCGTCGGTAAGCCACCGCACTGAGGCTGAGGCGTTGGCGGTCACCGTGTCTCTGTCGCCTCGTCAGCTTGGCAGCAGCGAGACGATCTGCCCGACGCGCAGTGTACCCCGGCGTTGCGGCAGGCCATAGACGCCGAGCTGGCTCTCGCGCGACCGCACCACCTCCGCCAGAACGCGCGGCTCCGCGCTGGCCGTCGTGGGGTCGAGTGTAATCATCTTGCAGCGCTCATCCGGCTCCGAGACGATCATCCGCATCTCGTCCTCGCCGAAAACGAGCGACTGCCCCACCCAGCGCTGCTCCGGCGCCGAATCGCCCGCTGGCGTCTCGATCAGGATGGTGGGCCGGAAGCGCATCGGATCGAGCGCCATGCCGAGCGTATTCCCCAGCGAGTTGATTGTGCTGGTGGTGATGACCGAGAGGGGCGCGGCGTCGTGGGTTGCGCGCC
>JAICKD010000667.1 GCA_025928125.1 Ktedonobacterales bacterium | reverse complement strand
GCTGCTCTGGCTGGTCAGACATAGATGGCTCCTGTGGAGGCTTGGCAATCTATCATCCGAATGGCGGCGGTTAGTTGTAGGGGTTCTGTGCCGCAGGCTGAAGCCCTGCGGCTAATCCTGAGAGAGCAAACGCGCTCGCCATTCACCTGGACCTGATCGACCGGGATTAGCCGCAGCATTCATGCCGCGAAGCCAGACCACCTCTCACCTCACCGCACGTCAAACAGCGCCTCGCGCTCGGCCTGGGTGGGATAGTTGCCGCCGTCGCGGATCAGCTCGACTAGCTTCTTGCGCCCCTTCGGGCTGCCGATGAAGACCGAGCCGACCAGCCGATTCTCCTTGAAGAAATACTTACGATAGTCGGTGTTGCCCTTGTCGCCCGGAGCCATCTTCATGAACGTCTCCAGTTCGGGATTGTTCGATTCGGCGATGCCCATCACCGCGATATTGGTATCGAAGAGCGGGCTGGTGTAGGTCGCCACGTCCACATATGGCTCGTGGCCGCCCGCCATATTGATCGCCACGATGCGCCCGTGCGCCAGCGCGTTATCCCACGTACCCATCACCGTGTGCCGCCCGATCATCGGATCGTAGAACTCGGCGACATCGCCCGCGGTAAAGACGCCGGGTACGTTCGTCTCCAGATACTCGTTCGCCATGATGCCTGTCTGCCGCTCGATGGGCGTACTCGCCAGGAAGCCGTGATTGAGTGTTAGCCCCAGGCCCACGCCAATCACCTCGGCGGGATATTCCTTGCCCGTCGCGCCGACGACTGTCTTCGGCACGCCGCTATCAGCCACCACGTGGTCGATCTGGTCGCCATGCACAATCGTGACTCCGTGGCGGGTCGCGATATTATCTACCAGTTGGCCACCCTCGGCGTCGAGGATGCTCCGTAGCCAGTAGGGGCCGCGCATCAGCCAGGTGACGTGGACGCCGCGCACGTTCAGCCCCTCGGTCATCTCATAGGCGATGAAGCTGCCGCCGGAGGTAACCGCCTCCTTGCTTTCCAGTGCGCGCGCGATGATCTCGCGGGTGTCGTCCAGCGTGACAAAGTTGTAGATGTGCTGCGTGCCAGCCACGCCGGGGACATCCAGCTTGTTGGCCCAGCCGCCCGTCGCCACCAGCAGCGCGTCATAGGGCAGCGGCCCGCCATGGTCCAGGTGGACCACCCGCCCCTCGGTATCGAC
Organism: Ktedonobacterales bacterium; assembly: GCA_025928125.1. Taxonomy (GTDB): domain Bacteria; phylum Chloroflexota; class Ktedonobacteria; order Ktedonobacterales; family JADMIN01; genus DAHUXT01. Next base: position 1,459 of record JAICKD010000667.1, on the reverse strand, counting down.
CGAGGTCACCAGCGTCTCGGTCAGCAGTCGGATGTTCTGCTGCTCGTGCCATTCGAGGTTGCGGATGAAGACTTTCTGCTCCGGCAGCAGCCCCTGGAGGTAGCGCGGCAGCGAGACGCGATTGTAGAGTGGATGCGGCTCGTTCGTGATGAGCCAGATGGAGCAGGAGACATCGTTCTTGCGCAGCATCTGCGCGCAGGTCGTACCCGCGATACCATTGCCGATGATGACGTATTTCTTGCCGACTTCAGCAGCCAACTTCTATTCCCTTCGTTCCCGGCGCGTTCGACATCTCTCACGGATGCGCGGTGTTTCTCTCACCGAAGACAACCGGCACTATTCTCACATGTCGGGAGGGTCAGTTGCACCGCGCCGCCGTCGGTGGTCAGGACGACCGGTGTTCGCCCGCTGACGTAGACCGTGACCTCGCTCGCGCTGGCGAGCGAGCCGAACAGCGTCACCTGCGGCGTGGCGCCAGCCGTCAGCGCGAACATCGGCTGCATCGCGCCGGGGCTGCCTACCGCCCATTGCGCCGGGGCCGTCCCCACGTTGTGCATCTGAAAGCTCACGCCGCCCGCGCCACAGACTGGCGGGCTGACGGTTATCGTGCCGAGAATAATCGGGCCGGAGGGCGCGGCGGTGGGCGTCGCCGTAGGAATGGTCGTCGCCGTCTGTACGGCGGAGGGCGTTGGCAGCAGCCGCGTCGCAAAGCTGAGCCACGAGGGCGCGTTGCCGCTGGCTACCGGAATCATGATGCCCACTCCGGCCGCAAGTCCCACCACAAGCAGCAGGAGCACTGCGGCGATCCGTCCCAGTGTCCGCAGGAACCGGCGTCCCCAGCCTGGCGTCGCTGGTGAGACATCGTCATCGCGCTCCTCCAGCTCATCGCTGGCCAGAGCAGGCGCGACGGCGACCGGTGCGGCGGCTGACGTGGTTGCGGTCGCAATGGGAGCCGCCGACGGGGACGGCGCAACAGGCGCGACGCCTGCGACTGCCGGAACTTTTGCCGGAGCAGTGCTCGCTCCCAGTGCGGCGCGAACCGTCCGGCGCACCTCTTCGGCGATGGTGATGGCCTCCTGCGCGCGGGCGTAGTCGATCAGGCGCTTGGGGTCGTCGTGCGTGCGCGAGTTACGGTCCCGGTTGAGTTGATTGATGCGCGGGCCAAGCAGGTTGGGCAGGCGCAGGCCAGCCTCGGCGGCGGCGCGCAGCAGGTCCGGCATGCTATTGCTGGCGGCTGCCTCCTGCCAGGATTGTGGCGCCGTTCCCGCTGGCTTCTGCGCGATCTGCGTGTAGAGATATCCCTGCACCATATTCTTGATGGCCGAGACGGCGTCCGCCAGCGCCGAGACATAGATGAGATCGTTGCGCAACAGCATGCGCGAGCTATTGAGAAACGCGGTCGCCTTGTCGAATCTTTCGTTTGCCTGATCTTGAAATGTGTTCGCCATGCTACCCTCCG
>JAICKD010000721.1 GCA_025928125.1 Ktedonobacterales bacterium | reverse complement strand
GCCAGCGCGATCAGGATCGTGGCGATGACCGCTATCACGGCGAAATCCAGGCCGATGGGGTTGATATGCTCGCCACCGACCACCATCAGCCCGCGCAGCGCGTCCACCTCGTAGCTCAGCGGATTGACTCTGGCGACGAACTGGAGCCAGATCGGCATGATCGCGATGGGATAGATGGCGTTGCTGGCGAAAAACAGCGGCATCGTCAGCAGTTGGCCGATGCCCATCACACGCTCGCGTGTGCGCAACAGGCAGGCGATAATCACCGAGAAGGTCGAGAAGCAGGCCGCGCCCAGCATCACCATCACCGCGACACCCAGCAGCGCCAGCGGATTCCAGTTCATCCGCACGCCCAGCAGCAGCGCAAGGATATAGATGATGACCGCCTGGGACAGCCCGCGCACGCCCGCGGAGAGCGCCTTGCCAATGACAATCGCCGTACGTGGGGAGGGGCTTGCCAGGAACTTGTGGATCACGCCCAGGTCGCGCTCCCAGATCACCGCGATGCCGTAAAAGATAGCGATAAAAAGTATGCTCTGCGCCAGAATCCCCGGCGCCATGAACTGCAAGTAGCTCTCTTTGCCAGTATTGATGGCTTTGATATGGGTGAACGTCTCGCCAAAGACCAGCAGCCAGAGCGCGGGCTGGACGGCGCGCGTCAGCAGGTCGGTGGGATCGTGGCGCAGCTTGCGCACCTCCCACTCGGCGATGGTGAGCGTCTTGCGCACAAAGGTGGCCATTTTGCCCAGCAACGACGGCTGCTTCAGGCGAAGCGGCACGAAGGCGAGCATGGCCTGATTGTTGCTCTCGGTGGTTGAGGTTGGTAGCGTCATCGGGATGTTTCTCCGTGGCGATAGGCAGATTCGGCTAGCCAAGTCGGCGGGCGGCGCGACGCGCGCGTGTTACATCGCGATATGAGCCGCCCGCATCGAGATCGTGGCCAGTGTAGAAGGCGAAGACATCGTCCAGCGTTGCCCCTGGCTGGCCGATGCTTTCCTTGAGTTCAGCCGGAGTACCGATGGTTGCGACTCTGCCCCGGTGCATGATGGCAACGCGCTGGCAGAGGTTATCGGCCTCTTCCATGTAGTGCGTTGTGAGGAAGATAGTCATGCCAATCTGCTCGCGCAGGGCGCTCAGGCTATCCCAGACCGCCTTTCGGGCGACGGGATCGAGTCCCACGGTTGGCTCGTCGAGAAAAAGCACCAGCGGGCCGTGGAGGAGCGCCTGGGCAACCTCCAACCGGCGAATCATGCCACCGGAGTAGGTGCGCACCAGCTTGTCGCCCGCCTCGGTCAGCTCCATCACCGCGAGCGCGTGGGCGATACGCTCCTGACGGATGGCGCGTGGCACATCGTAGAGTTTGGCGAAGATCAATAAATTCTCGTAGCCGGTGAGCGTGCCATCAGCGGAAAGCGCCTGTGGCACGTAGCCGATGACGCGGCGGACCAGCGCCTGCTGTCGCACGATATCGTAGCCAGCGATCGTGGCGGTTCCAGCCGTTGGCGGCAAGAGCGTCGTAAGCATCTTGATTGATGTCGACTTGCCCGCGCCGTTCGGTCCGAGCAGGCCAAAGACCTCACCAGGGGCAATCTCCAGATTGAGATCGTCGACCGCTTTCATCTCGCCAAAGACACGTGTCAGATGCGAGGTTAGAAGAATGGGCGAAGTCACGATAGCATTCCTCGTTTGATTCAGAGCATCCAGAGCGTCAGGGCTGCAAACGTTGCGGATAGTGTGATAGCTCACCATAGCTCAATGCGCCGTTCGTGTGGTGGTCACGGCGGAGGCGGCTCGCCCGTCGTCACGCCCGGCTCTCCCGCTGCCGATGTCTCGTTGCTGAAGAGATCGCGCAGGACCGGCAGCGCGCTGGCGATGGCGTCGAGTTCGGCGGGCGTGAGGCGCTGGAACATGACGTCGAGCCGCTGGAGCGTGCGTTGGCGAACCCGGGTGCGGAGGTCCTCGCCTGCGGGCAGCAGACTTAGGATGACTTTGCGGCGATCCACGGTGGCGGTTGCTCGGGTCACCAGTTTGTCCGCAACGAGCTTATCAACCAAGCGCGAGGCTCCAGAAAGCGGTATCCCAAGATGACCGGCTACGTCACTCAATGACACGTCGCGATTCCGTTCGATAAAGCCAAGCGCACGGAGTTGTGGGATGGTCAGATTCTGATCGCCTTCAACTTCGGCGCGCATCATCTTGCGGATCGTGCGCATCGCTGCTGGAATCGTTTCGAGCGTGAGCGTCGCCAGTTCCGTCGCCAGCGCATCAGACGCCATTTCCGGCGTGTCTAGCGTGTCGCCCCCAGAATTAGTTGCCGCAGATACTAGTTGCATATGGTAACTATATGGCATAGAATGGCTACAGCGCAAG
>JAICKD010000586.1 GCA_025928125.1 Ktedonobacterales bacterium | reverse complement strand
GCGTAGAGCAGCGCCCGCATCGGCGTGCGCGCGGGATGGTGGTTGCGCGCCGCGTCGAGCATATCCCACGGCCGCTGGGCAAGGGACAGCGCTGGCGTGAGTTTGGCGAGCAGCGGCAACAACAGCGAGAAGAGCGCTGGGCCTGGCTCTGGCGCCAGCACCGCGCTCGCGCCACCCAGCGCGCCGAGGATGCTGCCAACGAGCAAGACCAGCAGCGCGACCGCTCCCACTGACGGCGCGATTCCCAGGTGGGTGATGACCGTGCGATCAAAGAGCGTCGCGTTGGATGAAACGAGCATGCGCGTGAGCAGTGTGAAGAGCAGCGTCAGCGCGGTCAATGCCACCGCCATCAACCAGCCCACGAGCGCGCCATCCCGGAGCGAGTCGGCGCGGGCGATATGGGCCGCCGCCCGGCCACCGATGATGTAGCTGGCAAGCGGAACCAGCAACAGCAGCCACCAGGCGACGCTTGATGGATGATGCTGCGCGGCGAGCAGGCCGAAGGTCGAGGTGGCCGAGCTGAGGCTCGCGCCGGATGTGGTGAACCAGCTATCGATGGTCGCGCCCGTGCCAAGGGTGAAGAGCCAGAGCGCCGCCACCGGCGCAACGACAATGAGCAGTGAGATCGTCGTGATGATCGCGCCGAGCGCCCCCACGATCCCGCTCGCCGATGACCCTACGGCAGCAGTTGGAGCCGAGCCAATTACGTGCGCCGCCATGCCCGCCAGCAGCGCAACCGCCGCCAGCAGTAGCCCGCTGACCAGGGCGATCAGCGCGCCCCACGACGCGCCCGCCAGCAGATCAGGGCTGCGGTTCGTGGTGAAGAGATGATGCCGACGGAGCGCCAGCAGGCTGCCAAACGCGCCCAGCACTGTCCCCCAAACCAGACCCGCCAGGACAGCCATGCCGAGCGAAGGATGCATCTGGATGGTCGTGTTCTGCGCCAGGTGGATGGTGCTGGAGCCAAAGAGCGCCACTAGGAGCAGCAGCACCGCATAGACCGGCCCGACCAGCGCCCCACGCGCCAGACTGAAGCCCAGGTGATGCGAAAAGTCGCTGGCGGCGGCCACATATCCCGCGAAGATCAGCGCGCACGCGGGTATCAGCGAGAGCCCGGTGAGCGGCGCGGTCACCAGCGCGGAGAAGCTCCCCGTGCCGCCGGGCGAGCCAAGCGCGAGCGACATCGGGAGACCATGCTCCAGTAGAAAGAGTTGCAGCAGGTTGGGCGAGAGAACGGATCCGAAGAGCCCAGTATTGACATTGACCGCGCCGCCGAATCCGAGCATATAGCCCATGGCGCGCGACCAGAAGACCAGCCCGAGAATCGTCACGAGCAGCCCCGTGACGAGTGCAAGCAACGCGCCAACCGGGATCGAAATCCAGGGAACTGCTGCCGACTCTGGCGGCAGATAGCGCAGCCAGAAGCCCTGGATGGCATTGTTGGCGATGCGTTCGCGCGGCGGTGGCTGCTCGCCGAAGAGACGCACGATGGCGCTCTCGGTCGCCGCTCTGGCGGCGCCTGCCGCGCGCGGGCCAGCAGATGCGCTGGGATGTACGGGATATGCTGGCATAGGGCTGGTCATATCGGGGACTGGCGTGACGACACCATTGGGTGAGACCGCCTCAGTCTCGGCCTCAGCCGGAAGATCGGCGGAGGCGCGCTGGCCATTCGTTGGGGTTGGGTGAATAGCAGGGCGCTCGATATCGGGCGTATCGTAGTCGGGCAGCGGCGGCTTTGGCGCGTGAACCGCGGGGCGCTCGATGTCGGGTGTGTCATAGTTGGGCAGGGGTGGCTTCGGCGCGTGGACAATGGGACGCTCGATATCGGGCGTTTCTGGCGTTCCCGCGCCCGATGTGTCTGAGGTATCTGGTTGCTCTGGTTGCTCTGGCTCAGCGGCGGTCGCTGTCGTTGCGAATGGGATATCTTCGGGTTCCGAGGGCGTCAGTAGCGATGGTGTGGCCGTCCACAGCGCTTCGTCCTCAGTCGCCGCTGCTGCCTCTGGCGCGGCCACCTCGCTAGGCGCCTCGTCGGATGATTGTCCCAGTGATTGCCCGGCTGTGGTCAGCAGCGGCACCGTGCGCATGATCGGTGGACGCAGATAGCGGGACCTGGCGTATGGTGTCGTGGGGGCGCCAGATTGCTCGTCCTCGGGTGGCGGGTCGTAGGCGACGGGTGCGGCATGATTCGGAGATGTAGGCGTAAGGGACGTGCCGCAGTGCGGGCAGACGGCGATACCCGAGGCAAGGTCAGCGCCGCAGACGGAGCAGCGTTGCGCCGAAGAGGACGAGATCGTCAGGCCGCACGACGAGCAGACCGTCGCATCAGCCGCTAGCGTTTCTCCACACCGGGGACAGATCATAATTCACGCCACTCCTCCCCACAAGCCCCCCCACGCTCTATTTTCAGTCAGGAATATATACACTCTTGCCAAGCGAGTCATCCACCATAGACCATAGCCCCCAGTATAGGCTGTTGCTCCCGGCGTTTCAAGCGTTGGCGACAATGGGGGTATATGGCTATGTTGGCGTGATTTCTGGGCTAGACCTACTGGAGATGATAGGGAACGTTCGCCACGACCACATTGGGGTGCGTGTAGAATGCCAGCTTCAGGCGGAGCGCCGTCTGATTGTGCAGCGCGCGCTCCCACCAGTGGGCCGGCACAAATTCTGGCAGGACCACCGTAATGACCGCCTCGGGGTGGGAATCGCGCAGCGCGTCTACATAGGCGATCAGTGGACCAGTCAGCGAGCGATAGGGTGAATCGATGACCACCAGCCGCGGCGGCGAATGTGGCAGGCTTCTGACTCGCCCGGAATCCGCTGCCCCTACTCCCACTTCTGGCGCTGCCTGCTGCGCGTTCCAGGTGTTCCAGGCGCGACGTAGCTCGGCGCTGTCTTCCGAGTCGGTCGCCACATGAATGACGATCACCTCATCGGCCAGCGCCTGCGCATAGGCGATGCTCCGCTGCGCCACACGGTCGAACTGCGCGATTGGCACCACCATGATCTGGCG
>JAICKD010000311.1 GCA_025928125.1 Ktedonobacterales bacterium | reverse complement strand
CGAGGATATCGCTTTGCTCGGAGTAGCCGAGCGTGAAGGGCGCAATCTGTGACTCGCCGTGGCCGCGCATATCGAACGCCAGCACGGCGAATCCGGCGCGGGCCAGCGCGCAGCAGAGCGCCAGCAGGCCTATCGCGGGATCAGTGCGGTTCTGCCACGCGCCATGGACGGCGATGATGGTACGCTCAAGTGTCTTCTGGCCTCCAGCGCCAATGCCCGGAATCAGCCAGCCGTGCAGCAAGATGCCATCGTCGCGGCTGAGGAACGAGACGTCGCGGAAGTCCAGCCCGAAGTCGGCGGGCGTCTGCTCGATGGCAAGGGGTCTGGAGAAGGCGAGCTTGCGGGCGGCATAGGCGGCAACGCCGAGATACGCGGCCATTCCGCCGCCGGTCGCGCCCAGCGCCCACAGCGCCGCCCGGCCCGCGCTTCTCTGTCTCTCGTGTTTGCGTTCGAGCATGACGTTTTGTCCCTCCTTGTTGTCAAGTGTACGCAAGCTAGAGGAGAAACGTCACAAACAACCCGCAGAACAACCCGCAGAAGGCCTCGTATTTTTCGTATCAAGGGCAGGAGGAGAAGCTTAAAATAGCGCCTGAACGTTCTGGCTTGCTGTATCTCTTATAATAGGTATGCTAGCTTTATAATTAATTGCCATTGGCGGCAATGCAGGAAAGCGAAACGCAATGGAACGCGGGACACATGACGAACAGGTCGCACGTGTGAGGCGAAAGCAAGTTACCACGCGGTCACGCTCTGCGCTACTCCGTGTAGCTCTACCGAGCGCTTTCGCATTGGCAATGCTCTTACTGGCGGCGTGTGGTAGCTCAGCGAGGACACAGCCCACCGCCACGGTAGTCCACGCCACGGCGACCGCGACGCCACTGCCGCCTACCTCGTTGACTGTCCTACGCTATAGCCCCCAAGACAACCGGGTACCGCCATTCCAGCAATCTACTCAGGACGCCGCAAAAGTCCAGCAACTGTATCACATGCTGGATACCTTGCCCGATAAAGCTCCTAGTATTAGTTGCCCACTCTACGCATATGGAATGGGTTACGAACTCTCCTTCATGGACGGCAACACGCTCGTGCTCCAGGTAATGCTGCAGACCTGCTATGGGGTAAGTATCTCCAACGCAAAGGGTTGCCGCCAGTGGACACCCGCACTCACAGCGCAGATTGCGGCAACGCTCGGCGTGCCTGCCTCGACGCTAGAGACGCAAAATGTCATAAACACTACGGGGCCAGGCGGCCCCTTCGCGCAACCAGCTCCGACGCCGCCTATTCTCCCACGCTGCTTTAGATGAGTATTGATGCTATCCGCGAAGAACTGCCTGATCGGCACGGCAGGCGCCGATGGTTCCTTCGCGTCCTCTGGGCTAACCCCGCCGATACTTACGCCTGCTCACTGCGATCCATTCATGGCAACCAAATAGCTCCCTATCTCCGGTACTGGGTCGAGGATAGGGAGCCACGAGATCTACGGTGTGCGGCTAGAGCGTGTAGTCGCCCTTGTGCGCTTCCTCCAGGTAGCGCGCGAGGAGGGTTGAGGCGGCGTCCAGGTCGCCCAGGTCCACCATCTCGTTGACCGTGTGGACGTAGCGTGTGGGAACCGAGATCGTCATCGCCGCCGCTCCGCCGCGCACCCGCTGCATCGCGCCCGCATCGGTACCGCCGCGCGCCAGCACCTCCATCTGGTGCGGGATGTCGTGCCGCTCGGCCACCTCGATCATGTGTTGCACCAGCTTGTAGTTGCTGATGGTGGAGGAGTCGAAGACCTTGATCGCCGCGCCGTCGCCCAGCCGCGTCACCGCGTCGGATTCGGGCATGCCGGGGATATCGAGCGCCAGCGTCACGTCGAGCGCGATAGCTACGTCCGGCTCAACGGTGTAGGCGGAGGTTCCCGCGCCGCGCAGCCCAACCTCCTCCTGCACCGTCGCCACCGCCAGCACGTTGGCCTTGTGCGCGCCAAGTTTGCGCATCGTCTCGATCATCGTGAAGACGCCCGCGCGGTCGTCCATCGCCTTGGCCGTCACGCGATTGCCCAACTGCTCCAGCGTCCGGTTCATCGTCACGAAATCGCTGATGCGCACCTGCTCGCGAACTGTATCGGCGGGCAGCCCCAGGTCAATGTAGAGTTCTTCGAGCTTGGCCGCCTCGGGCTTGCCCTCCAGCAGATGAATCGGCTTGCTCTGCGGCATGAAGACGCCGTGCAACGAACCGGCCTCGCGCGTATGCACCAGCACGCGCTGCGCCACCAGCACGCGCGGATCGAACCCGCCGAGCGGCTGCACCCGCAGCCAGCCGTCCTTCTCGATATAGCGCACGATGAAGCCGATCTCGTCCATGTGCGCCGCCAGCATCACCCGCCGGTCGCTGCTGCCCTTCTTCAGCGCGATGACGTTGCCGAGGGGGTCAACGGTCAACTCATCAACCAGCGGCTTGAGCTGCTCGATGACCAGCGCGCGCACCCGCTCCTCGCGTCCCGCGACGCCCGGCGTCTCGCTCAGCGCCTTGAGCAGCGCCACATTCACCGACGACTGTTGATCACTGTCGTGCTTTGCCATACATCTCCCTCTTTTTCCAGAACGATGCCACTCTCTGGGGCCAGTATTTTCCGATTATAGCACCCTGTTCGCCAGCCGCGCCTATGCTCATAGCATAGCGTCGCCACATGGCATGACGCTTGACCCAGCGCGGGATACTGTCTTACTATCAGCAAACAGGCGCATCTTGATGAGTCAACGACGACCGAAAGGATAGCGATATGGCTTCGGGCGCGCGGAAGATTGTGGTGCTGGGCGGCGATGGCATCGGCCCGGAGGTGACGGGCGAGGCGGTGCGGGTGCTGCGCGCGGTAGAGGGTCGCTTTGGGCTTACGCTGGAGATACGCGAGGCGCTGGCGGGCCAGGCGGCGGTGGATGCCGAGGGCGTCGCCATCACCGAGGAGACGATGGCCCTTTGCCGCGAGAGCGACGCGATCCTCTTTGGCGCGGTCGGTGGGGGCGCGGCCAGCCGTCCCGATGTGCCGAATCAGCCGATGTATGCCCTCTTCCGCCTGCGCAAAGACCTCGAACTCTTCGCCAATCTGCGCCCGGTGCGGCCATTGCCCGCCCTTGCCGGAGCGTCATCCATCAAGCGCGCGGTGCTGCGTGGGGTTGACCTGCTGGTCGTGCGCGAGTTGACCGGCGGCATCTACTATGGCCAGCCCAGCGCGATTACCGAAGGAGAAGGCGGCGCGTCGGCGGTGGATACGATGGCCTACACCGAGGCGGAGATCGAGCGGATTCTGCGCTATGCCTTCGAGCTGGCGCGTGGCCGTCGCAAGCAGCTTACCTCGGTGGATAAGGCGAACGTGCTCAGCTGCTCGCTGCTCTGGCGGCGTGTCGCCGACCGCGTGGCGAAGGACTATCCAGATGTGACGCTGCGCCACATGCTGGTGGACGCCTGCTCGATGGCGCTGATTCGCCAGCCGAGCGAGTTCGACGTGGTCGTCACCGAGAATATGTTTGGCGATATCCTGACCGATGAGGCGTCGATGCTGGCTGGCTCGCTGGGGATGCTGCCCTCCGCCAGTCTCGGCACGCGGCGCACCGCATCCGGCCAGTTCGGTCTCTACGAGCCGATTCATGGCACCGCGCCCGATATCGCTGGGCAGGGCAAGGCGAATCCGCTGGCGGCGATTCTCAGCGCGGCGATGCTGCTACGCCACTCACTGGGACGCGAACGGGCGGCGCGGGCAGTCGAGCGGGCGGTGCAGCGGGCGGTGGCGGCGGGCTACCGTACCGCCGATATCGCTGGAGTCGGCGGCGCCAGTGGCACGGTCGTCACGACGCGCGAGATGGGCGAGCAGGTGGCGAAACTGGTCGCGGGCGAGGGCTAGCGCATCAGAGATGCTGTATCCAATAGACAAGGGCTGCCCCGGCACTGGAGAGTAGGAATATGCCGACGAGCCAGAGGAAGCTGAGGAGCAGGCCAGTGAGCGCCAGCCAAAGCGATTTGCGCAGAAGCGGCTGCCTGATCGCGCGATAGAGGCCGACGCCGCCAGCGATAATACCCCCGATAGGGAGTATTGTGAAGCCGCATTGGAGCAGCGTCGATAGTGGTTCGGGCGCTGGCAAGGCGGTTGACCCTGGCCCAGATGTATTCGCCACACTGTTGACATACAGGATGGCGGCCAGTGTCAGCGGCCAGAGAATCGCACAGACGAGGCTGAGGATAGCCGCGCCGTTATGGGTGCTCGGCGCGTGGTATTCGTGGTACTCGTGGTGGGTCGGCTGCATCATGGCGACCTCCGCGTCTATAGCGGCTGGCGGTTAAAACCGCGCCTGAACGGCCTCGCTTTGCTGCGCTCGCTCCGCCACAAAACCCGCCTGCGCGGGTTCCAGAGACCTGTCCCCGACATATCGTGCCAGGCAGATCTGGGGAGTCCGCGCAGGCGGACTTCGTGGCCGCAGCGTAGCGCAGGCCGTTCAGGCGCGGTTTTAACCGCCAGCCGCCTCGCGGGCAGACTTACCCCATCTTCGCGCGTGGGTCCGGTCCCATCGTGTCGAGTTGGCGCGATAACTCCGCTCGTTGCGCCGTCAGTCCCTCGCGTTGCGCCGCCAGCGAGGACGAGCCATTCGCCGCGTTCAGATGCGCCAGCTTCGCATCCAGGCGGGCAATCTGCTCGCGCAAGAGTGAGACACGCAACTCCCAGCGCATGATATTTCGCTCGCGTCCGCCTGGCATGACTCCTCCAATGGCCCGACGCCATCTAGCCGCTAGCCGCGCGCGTTGATGAGTGAGTTGAGGGTGTTGATCAGCTGCTCATCCTGATACGGCTTGACGAGATAGGCGTCCGCGCCAAGCTGGTCCGCCCGCTGCTTGTGCTTGGTGGCCGCGCGCGAGGTCAGCACGATCAGCGGCAGGCTGCGATAGTTGTCCTGGCTGCGGATCGTGGCGATCAACTCATAGCCGTCCATGCGTGGCATCTCGATATCCAGCAGGACAGCGGCGGGCCGCTCGCGCCCAATGATCTCCAGCGCCTCCACGCCATCCCGCGCGGTCTGCACCGCCCAACCCGCATTCTTGAGCATGCCACTCACGACACGCCGCACGCTTGGGCTGTCATCCACCACCAGGATGTAGGAGTGTGGCTGGCCCGCCACCACCGGATG
>JAICKD010000789.1 GCA_025928125.1 Ktedonobacterales bacterium | reverse complement strand
CTGGCGCTGGCGGATGCGAATGGCCAGTGGCCCGTGACCCAGGTGGCGCGGGGAACCTGTCTCTGGCTCTCCACCGCTGGCAAGCTCAAGACGTGGCTGCGCGCGCGCGGCTATCGCGTTGCGACGGGCGAGGCGTTCGCGCCGGTGCTGGCGGCCTCCGCACCCGCCTCGCGCCACGTCTGTCGGCTGACCTTCCCCGGCGAGGCGGCGCCCATCGACGGCGACGGGCTGAACGAGGCCGAGGCGGTCGCTGATGCGCTGCTGCGGGTGCTGAACGCCCAAACCGCTGACGCTCCACACCCGTCATTTTGAGTCCCCAGGGGGAGAACAGCCCTATCCGCTTTTCGGGTGGATGGTTTGACAGCCTTTGCCTCCCCAGCCTATACTGGCCCAGTCCGCTGGATAAGCGGCTATTGCTCACGGGAAGGGCGATACTGGCAAGCGGGGGGATGGCATGGGCTGGGATGACGAGCCACGCGGACCAGCGCGCGATCCACGTATGGGAGCGCCGGGCGCTTCCAGCCGCCGCAACCCCGCGCCTCCCGGGCCGTTCGACCCCTATCAACCCTATGGCAGCACGCGTATGCCCGTCCCCGGCGGGTCGGGCCGTTGGCCCAACGATAATGAGCAGGAGGGCTGGACCTCCACCCAGATGGCGGCGGTCAGCCACCAGCATCACTTCTCACTCTTCCATGACGGCAATGCCGGGCATCTCTGGCGCGGCGAGGTTGCCTCTCTGCTGGGCGAGGCCATCTTCACCACGGGTGTTCTCATCTGGCTCGTCGGCCTGACCGGCTCGCCCTATGCGGTAGCGCTCGCGCTCGTGCTGCTGGGCGTTCCCTGGCTGCTGGCCGGACCGCTGGCCGCTCCGCTGACGCGCATGTCCGAGCCGGGGCGTGGGCTGGCGTGGCTCGGCAGGCTGCGCTTTCTGCTAGCCCTCGGCTTCGTTCCCATGCACTTCCACACGGTCTATCCCGTCGTGTTTGCCCTCATCTTCGGCATCTCGCTCTGCGGTCGGCTCCGCGAAGGGTTACGGGTTGCCGCCTTCCGCGTCTGTCTCGCGCCGGGCGAGCTGGAGCGCGTCTCCTCCGATCTCTATATCGGTGGCGCGGTCATCGCCGTCTGCGGGCCGCTCCTCGCTACCCTGACCTATACGCTGCTGGGCGAGCGCATTCTGCTGGTGAGCGTCTTCGCCGCGGTCTGCTACCTGCTCGCCTCGAACTCCGATGGCTTTCTCGATGCCCTGCCGGAGGCCAAGCGCGCCTTCCTGCACGTTCAGCCCGATGACGATGATCTCGAAGCGCTGATGGAGGAAGATGGCGACGATGACCGGCTTACTGATCCAGAGATGCGCCGCGAGCTGGCGCTGCCGGAATGGTATCAGGTCGCGCCCTCCACGCTGAGGCAGGCGTTTGGTGAGCTGCGGTCAGGCATGGCGCTGGTCGGTGGATCAGCGCTCAGCCAGACGGCGCTGCTGGCGCTCTGCGCGCTTGGTCTGGTCGGCGGCGGACTCGCCGTGCTGGAGATCTTCTTCCTTCAGGATCGCCTCGGGCTGCCCGGCTTCTATTTTGGCCCAATGGTGGCGGCTGAGGCCGGTGGTCTGGCGCTGGGCGCGCTCTTCGCCGACACGATTGCGCGTCGTGGCTATGGCCGTCCGGCGCTGATTGTGGGCGTGGTCGGCACGGGTTTCGCGCTGGCCACGATGACGCTGGTCCCGATGCTGCTGGCGGTGCTCGCCTGCGCTCTGTTGCTGGGCCTCTTCAACGCCCTCGCCGTCACAGGCGCGCGCGTGGGACTCTTCGCGGGCTTCACCGGGTTCGAGCGCCGGGCCATCGCCTCCGCCGAGACCTGGCTGGTCGCGCTCGCTGGCGTCGTTGGCGCTGTGCTGTTCACGGTCTTCTACGCGGGTGTCGCGGGCATTCCTGGTCTGCCATCGGCGCTGGCGCGGCTGCCGTTCCCCGGCTGGCCCGTTGGCATGGTGATGCTCGGCACGGGCATCGTCCTGGTGGT